>JAQBQC010000363.1 GCA_028287205.1 Gemmatimonadota bacterium | reverse complement strand
GGCGACCACGTCGTGCACGCGTGCGAGGTACTCGCTGCCGCCCAGTTCGTCCGTCGGCTCGCCGAGAAGGACGATGTCGTCGCCTTCGGTGGTGAATCCCGAGCGCGTGATGTGCTCGAGCGAGTCGATGAGCCCCACCATGCCGACCACCGGCGTGGGGTGCACAGCGCCACTCGGACTCTCGTTGTAGAACGAAACGTTGCCCCCGGTCACCGGAGTGCCCAGGGCGACGCAGGCCTCGCCCATGCCGCGCACGGCCTGCGTGAACTGGAAGTAGACCTCCGGGCGCTTGGGGTTTCCGAAGTTCAGGCAGTTCGTGATCGCCATCGGCCGCGCACCGGTGCAGGCGACGTTGCGCGCCGCCTCGGCCACCGCGAGCTGCGCACCGACGCGCGGGTCGAGCGAGACGTAGCGCCCGTTGCAATCGGTCTTGAGCGCGATCGCGCGGTCGGTGTGACGAAGACGGATCACCGCGGCATCGCCGTCGCCGGGGCGGAGCACGGTGCTGGTGCGCACGGTCGAGTCGTACTGGCGATACGCCCAGCGCTTGCTCGCGATGGTCGGCGAGGAGAGCAGGCGCTCGAGCGTCCACACGGGATTGGACTCTTCGGGAAGCTCGGCGATTGCATGCACGTCGCGCGCGCGAAGCTTTGCCACGGCGGGATCTTCCTTCGCGGGCGGGTTGTACATCGGACAGTCGCTCACGAGCTGCGAGCCGGGGAACTCCGCGACGACGCGGTCTCCCTCCGTGACCCGATACACGGGCTCCGCGATCACTTCGCCGATGACCGCCGCGCTCAGGTCCCACTTCTCGAGAATCTCGCGCACCTGCGGCTCGTGCCCCTTTTTCGCGACGACGAGCATTCGCTCCTGCGACTCGCTCAGCAGGATCTCGTACGGCGACATCCCCTCCTCGCGCACGGGCACCTTCGAGGTATCGATGCTGACACCGACGTCTCCGCGAGCCGCCATCTCCGCGGACGAGGAGGTGAGCCCCGCGGCGCCCATGTCCTGAATGGCGACGATGTGGCCGCTCGCGATGAGCTCGAGGCTCGCTTCGAGCAACAGCTTCTCGGTGAATGGATCGCCCACCTGCACCATCGGCCGTTTCGCCTCGCTCGCTTCCGAGAGATCCTCCGAGGCGAACGACGCGCCGTGAATGCCATCGCGTCCCGTGCGTGCGCCCACGGCCATGATCGCGTTTCCCACGCCCTCGGCGGCGGCGCGAATCAGGTCCGTCTCGCGCAGCAGGCCAACGCACATCGCGTTCACGAGTGGATTTCCCTCGTAGGCGGGGTCGAAGACGATCTCGCCGCCCACGGTGGGAATGCCGACGCAGTTTCCGTAGTCGCCGATTCCCTTGACCACGCCGCCAAAGAGATGACGCACGCGCGGCGAATCGAGCGAGCCGAATCGAAGCGAATCGAGCAGCGCAATCGGTCGCGCGCCCATCGTGAACACATCGCGCAGAATTCCACCGACACCCGTCGCAGCGCCCTGATATGGCTCGACCGCGGACGGATGATTGTGCGACTCGATCTTGAAGGCGATAGCCCAGCCGTCGCCGATCGAGATGACGCCGGCATTCTCACCGGGCCCCTGCAGCACGTATGGCGCCTTGGTCGGCAGCGTCTTCAAGTGCGTGCGCGAGTGCTTGTAGGAGCAGTGCTCGTTCCACAGCGCACTCACGATCCCGAGCTCGGTGAACGTCGGTGCGCGGTCCAGCAACGCAACGAGTCGCGCGTATTCGTCTTCGGTGAGTCCGTGCTCCGCGACGAGCGCCGGTGTGATGACCGGATCACCTGGGCGGGGTTTGGGCGCTGTGCTCACTTCGGCGGCTTGGGAGGATGACTGGTGCCGGAGTTTGCGTTGTCGGCGGGGGGATGACTCATCTGCGATGTCGAGTTGTCGGCGGGCGGAGGCGTAGGGCTCGGCTTGCCATAGGGCACCGGCGTGGTCGCTGGGCGGATCGGAGCGCTGTCCGCCGGGGGATAACTCGTGCTGGTGCGAGCGCTGTCGTGGGGCGGAACGCTCGTGCTCGTTCGAGCACTGTCGTGCGGCGGAAAACTGGTGCTCGTACGGGCGCTATCGTGTGGCGGATAGCTCGTGATGGTACGAGCGCTATCGTGAGGCGGAACGCTCGTGCTGGTGCGGGCGCTGTCGTGGGGCGCGTGACTGGTGCTCGTGTTCGCGCTGTCCGCAGGTACGTGCGTCGTGCCTGGCAAAACTCGCTCGGCGGCGGTCGGCTGTGCGGGGGGCACCGCGCGCGACTGATTGCGCTGAGTGCGCGAGTTTGGCGCAGTCGCGTCCGGCGAGCTGCTCGTGCCGGTGTAGTGGCGATCGGGCGAGCGAAACACCGCGTCGACGACGACATCGTGATCGAGAATCACGATGTCCTGCATCCCGCATTTCTTGCCGCACTTGTTCGAGTACATCAGGTACGTCGAGCCCTGATACGTGCGCACCGTTGCCGGCTTGCCGAGCCGCTCGATCACCTGCGCCCGCGTCATGCCCGGGTCGATCGTGGCCGTGCTCGTCTGAGCGTGGGCCGATGCGGCCGCAAATGAAAGCGCGAGAATCCAGCGATGCATGAATACCTCGTGGTTAGGCGGAGACTCTAGCGAGCAGCGACTCGAAGATGCGGCGACCGTCCGCCGAGCCGATGAGATCTTCCATCGCACGCTCGGGATGCGGCATGAGGCCGAGCACGTTGCCTTCCTCACTGATGATCCCCGCGATGTCGCGCATCGAGCCGTTCGGGTTCGCATTCGCATCCGGAACGCCGTGCTCGTTCACGTAGCGAAAGACGACGCGCCCCTCGCCTTCGAGTCGATCGAGCGTGTCCGCATCGGCGGTGAAGCGGCCGTCGCCGTGTGCGATGGGAATGCGAAGCACGTCGCCAACCTCGCAGCGCGAGGTGAACATCGTGTCGGCGTTCTCGACGCGGATGCGCACGGTGTCGGAAACGAACTGCAGATTCGCGTTGCGCAGCAGCGCGCCGGGCAGCAGGCCCGCTTCGCACGCGATCTGAAACCCGTTGCAGATGCCGAGTACTGGTCCGCCGGCGCGTGCGTGCGCCGCGACCTCCTGCATGATCGGGCTGAAGCGCGCAATCGCGCCCGCTCGCAGATAGTCACCGTAGCTGAACCCGCCCGGCAGCACCACGACGTCCACGCCCTGCAGGTCGGTGGACTTGTGCCAGAGATAGACGGCCGGCAATCCCAGCGAGTCCGCAACCGCGTGATAGCTGTCGTAATCGCAGTTGGAGCCAGGAAACGTCACTATCCCGAATTTCATGCGCTCTCCACCGTTGCGATCTCGAAGTCTTCCGTCACGGGATTCGCCAGCAGCCTTCCGCACATTTCGCGAACCTGCGCGTCGGCCGCCTTGGCATCCGGCGCGGCGATGTGCAGCACGATGTGCCGCCCGATCCGCGTATCCGACACACCATCGAAGCCGAGCGAGTGAAGCGCATCCGAGACCGCCTTGCCCTGCGGATCGAGGATGCCTTTACGCGGCACGATGTGAACGGCAACGCGAAAGCGACTCATTCTGGATCCTCTTTTGAGCGAGGGATGGATTTCGGAAACTGGGAGCTGCGCCGATCGCGCCTGCGACCGCGTCGCTCTCCCACAGGCGTGTCCACGACTTCGATCTCGCGGCGAATCGAGTATTCGTCGGGCTCTTCGTCGTCTTCGTCGTCCATGAGCGGGTCGCCGGTGGGCAGCCGCTCCATGAGTCCGAAGAAGATCGTGCGCAGCAGTCCGAACGCGACATAGGAGACGAGAATCGGAAAGGCGAAGCGCAGCGGATCGTAGAGGATCGCGACGATGGCGGCGAGCAGCAGCACGGAGCCGATGATGCCGGGCACGTTGCGCATGCTCACGCGCGGCATGGCGGGGTAGAGCACGTGGCTGATCATCAGGAAGCTGAGCGTGAGCATGACCGCGGGAAGCACGGTGTGCCACGGCCATCCATCGACGAAGCGGTACCAGCTCGTTTGCGTGAACCAGTAGTAGGTCGCGAGCGTCATCCCGGCCGCCGGGCTGGGAAGGCCGTGGAAGTGCGTCTTCGCGCGGCCGCCCTGCTCGACGTTGAAGCGCGCCAGGCGCATCACCGCGCACGCGATGTAGGCAAAGCACACGAGCCACGCCCACGAGTCGCGATTGAGCACGGCGAAGTACATGATGAACGCGGGCGCCACGCCGAAGCTGATCGCATCCACGAGCGAATCGAGCTCGACGCCGAACTGGCTTCCCGTGCGCGTCGCACGCGCCACGCGGCCATCGAGCGCATCCATGACGCCGCCCAGCACCACGCACCAGCCGGCCGCGATGTAGTCGCCGCGCGCGGCGTTCACGATCGCGTAGATGCCGAAGAACAGATTCGCGAGCGTGAATCCGTTGGGCAGCAGCACGACGGCGCGGCGCATGGCCGGACGCGGAATCGGCCTCACGGAGCGAGCTCCGCGAGCACTGTGGTGCCGGCCACAGTGCGCTCGCCCACCTTGATGCGAACCGAGCTGCCGGGCGGGATGAATACGTCGACGCGTGAGCCGAAGCGGATGATGCCCATACGCACACCCTGCTCGGCCTTGTCGCCCGTTCTCGCGTAATTCACGATGCGCCGCGCGATGAGCCCGGCGATCTGGCGCACGAGAATCTTCCGCGAGCCGGACTCGATGCCCACGGACATCTGCTCATTGTCGAGACTCGCCTTCTCGTGCGCCGCGTGCAGGAAGAGTCCCTTGTTGTACTGCAGATACTTCACGATGCCGTTCACCGGATACCGGTTCACGTGCACGTCGAAGACGTTCATGAAGATCGAGATGCGCGTTGCCGCGCCGGCGATGAACGACGGCTCGACGACATCCGTCACCATGACGACGAGTCCATCGGCCGGCGAGACGACGAGATGCTCACCGCGATCGCCCGTGCGCTCGGGGTCGCGAAAGAAGTACACGACCCAGAGCGCGATGATCAGGAGCGGCACCGCGGCGATGTACCAGCCGAGCGATTGTCGTGAGGCGCCCATGTAGAGGGCACCGAGTGCGAGCAGCCAGGCGATGACGATGAAGATGACGCCTTCGCGCGCGACCTTCATGAAAGCTCCGTGAGATCGAGTGGCGCGCCGGTGATGCGCTCGAACGCATCGAGATAGCGTGAGCTCGTCGCCTGCACGACCGCGTCGGGCAGTGGCGGGGGAGGGGCGTCACCATTCCATCTGCCGGCCCTGCGCTCGCCATCGAGATAGTCACGCAGCGGCTGCTTGTCGAAGCTCGGCTGCGCGCCTCCCGGCCGGTAGCCGCTCGCCAGCCAGAATCGCGAGCTGTCCGGCGTCAGCACCTCATCGATCAGCAGCACCTCGCCATCGCTGGTGCGCCCGAATTCGAACTTGGTGTCGGCGATGATGATCCCCCGCTCCTTGGCGATGTCGCGCCCCCGTTCGTATATCATCCTCGATCGCTGCTCCAGCTCCGTAGCCGCGTCGCCAATCAGTGCGCGCATGCGGGCGATCGTGATGTTCTCGTCGTGGCCGGTCTCCGCCTTCGTGGCTGGGCTGAACAACACCTCCGCCAGCTGGTCGCTCTCCTGCAGCCCCTTCGGCAGCGGCTCCCCGGCAAGCGTCCCGGTCCGCGAATACTCCTTCCAGGCGGACCCCGAAATATAACCCCGGACCACGCACTCCACCGGGAAAACTTCCGTGCGCCTGCAGAGCATCGCGCGCCCGGCAATTGCGGCCCTGTACCCGGCCAGTGCGGGGACCATGCGCTCGATCTCCGACGCCTCCGCCGAGAGCAGATGATGAGGCACCAGCCCCTCCAGGCGCCGGAACCACCAGGCGCTGATCTGCGTCAGCACGGCGCCCTTGTAGGGGATGGCCTCGCGCATCACCACATCGAAGGCACTTACCCGATCCGTGGCGACGAGAAGGAGTCGTTCCGCGTCCACTTCGTAGATGTCGCGAACCTTTCCGCGCCCCAGCTGGCGAAGCGGGAGCGTGCTCGACGTCATGACCATCATACGCGAAGCGCCTCGGCCGCATCAGGAAACGGCGCCGCCGCAAGTATTGGATCGACGACCTCGCGCAGAAACTCCGCGACCTGTTCCGGCGCGCGCCCCGTAAAGCGCTCCGCCGCGATCATGTCCTGCATCTCCGCCGACGACAGCGTGAACTCCGGATCCGCCTTGAGCCGGTCGAGCAGATCGTTTCGCAGCGCACCGTCCTTGAGCGCGCGTCCGGCCTCGAGGCTGTGGCGACGGATGATCGCATGCGCATTCTGCCGGTCGCCTCCCGCCGCCACCATGCGCACGATCAGCTTCTCCGTGGCCATGAAGGGAAGCTCCGTTGCAATGCGCTGCCTGATCCGCGCCGGATGCACCTCGAGACCCGCGCTGATGTTTCCCATGATCAGCAGAATCGCATCCGTCGCGAGGAACATCTCGGGGATGACGAGCCGCCGGTTCGCGCTGTCGTCGAGCGTGCGCTCGAAGAACTGCACGCTGTGCGTGAGGTTCGCGTTCTCCTCGAGCGTCATGACGAATCGCGCGAGCGAGTTGAT
>JAQBQC010000118.1 GCA_028287205.1 Gemmatimonadota bacterium | reverse complement strand
ATGGTGCGCTTGAACAGCGGATCGCCCACGGGCGGCGCAGCGCTGCCCACGCCTTGCAGGCGCGACAGATGGGAGCCGTGGAGCGTGAACTCCATGCCGATGATGGTGAACAAAATGAGAAGCAGTGCGCCCGTAGCGATTGCCACTTTCTCGAGCACACTGCGTTTCTGATCGTTCGCCGGCTCTGCCTTCGAAAAGCGACGAGTCGTCTTTTTCATGACCGGTCCCAATGCAAGGCTGACGCCGCTCCGGAATGCTCCTCGCTCCCTCGGCTTGCTCCCCTCGCCCCGGCAGTCCACCTTTCCGTCACATGGTTCTCGCCTCGCGACGCCGAACGGCTGCGCGGACGATCGCGCTCGACCGGTCGCTCGAAACCCTGCCGATGTTCCGGCTCAGTGATTCAGCGGATGATTCGGCGATCACGTATCTGCCGCCCGCGGGCGGCCGATGGCGCGTCCTCCCAAGCCCCGGCGATCGCCTCCCGGGCACTTTCGACCAGGACGTTTACGTCGAGCTGTGGCGCCGTTACGAGGAGGCGGGCTCCCCATCCGACGGAACGGTCGCCTTCACACTACATGCGTTTCTCCGCTCGATCGGGCGCCGCGTGGACGGGCGCACGTACGAACAGCTCCGCTCCGCGCTCGCACGGCTTCAGCACACCACGCTGGAGTCCCAGCAGGCGTATTTCGACGGCGTCGCGCGTGAAGTCGTCGACTCCCGATTCAGCATTCTCACGGGCGTGGTCATCGAGCGTCGCCGCTTCGCCGACCGCGACCAGCTGGGGCTCTTCTCCGCATTCCCAGCGTCGGAGCCAGGCGAGGCGTATGTCACGATGTCTCCGGTCGCTCGAGCCAACATCGCCATCGGATACACGGTGCTTCTCTCCGCCGCGCAGTACATGGCGCTGTCATCGCCGGTGGCGCGCAGGCTGTACCGATTGTTCGAAGTTGCGCACGAGGAAGGAATGAATTCGTGGCGTGTGACCTTGGGTCATCTAGCCGAACAGCTTCCGTTGGCGCAGCGTTATCCATCGCACCTGCAGCGCGTTCTGCAGCCAGCGCACGAGATGTTGATCGCAGCCGGTCTCTTGCGCAGTGTGACCGTTCAGCAACAGGCGCGTGAGTGGTATGTTGAATACACGCTCGCGGACCGGACTCAATCGTAGTGCGAGCAGATTTTTTGCGGTCCCCCGTCGTTGTCCTTTACCCTCGGAGTGCTCGTCATGGCGACCAAGCTCGAAAAGACACTGAAGCGTGAGATCGACATCGATGGTGCGGCGTACATGGTGGCAATCTCGCCCGAGGGCGTGAAGCTCACTCAGAAAGGCTTTCGCAAGGGACCCGAGCTCACCTGGAAACAGATTCTCGTGAGCGGCGGTGGTGCAACGCAGTCAGGAAGCGAAGGCGGCGGAGAGTAGGTCACGCGCGTGCGCGCGAGCGAGGTGGGAACTATCTCCTCGCGCGATCGTATGTCAGAGGAGAACGATTCTCCTCATTCCAGGTATTTATGTCCCGTCTACGTACCGCGGCGCTACTCGGCGTCATAGCGCTGCCGATCGTCATCGGCGGCGCCGCCATCGAGCGGCAATCTACCCGCGATGGCGCACACGTATTCGACCAGGTGCTCTCGCTCGTCAGCGACCGCTTCGTCGACACGCTTCAGCAGAACCAGCTCTTCGAGAAGGCTGCGCGCGGTCTCGTGCAGCAGCTCGATGATCCATATTCGGAGCTCTACACTCCCGCGCAGCTCAAGCGCTTCTCCACGATGGCCACCGGCAAGTACGGCGGCATCGGAATGCAGATCGAGCAGCAGGAAGGCGCGATCGTCGTCGTGCGCGTGTTCGATCACACCCCGGCGGAACAGGCGGGTGTCGCCGAAGGTGATCACATCGTCGGCATCGACACGGCATCCACGCGCGGGTGGACATCCCAGCAGGTCTCCGATGTCCTCGTGGGCACCATCGGAACGAAAGTGAAGGTCAAGTTCACGCGCCCGGGCATTGCCTCGCCGATCCAGCACGCGTTCACGCGCGCAGAGATCCGCGTCCCTGCGGTCCCATACGCGATCATGCTCGACAACAAGGTCGCCTACGTCCCGCTGCAGCAGTTCAGCGAGAACTCCGCAGCCGAATTGCGCGGCAACGTGAATCGCCTGCTCCGTGAAGGCGCGAAGGGAATCGTTCTCGATCTCCGCAACGTTCCGGGCGGCATCCTCGACCAGGGACTCGTTATCGCCGATCTCTTCCTCGGCCCGGGTCAGGCGATAGCGAGCGTGCGCACGCGTCAGGGGCCGCCGCAGGTCTTCACCACGCACGGCGGTGAGCACATCGGCGATGTGCCACTCGTCGTGCTCGTCGATGGCTACTCCGCATCCGCGAGCGAGATTGTCACCGGCGCGCTCCAGGATCACGATCGCGCGCTCGTCGTCGGCACGACCTCGTTCGGCAAGGGACTCGTGCAGACCGTCTTCCCGCTCGACGGCGGCTGGGCGATGAAGCTCACCACCGGCAAGTGGTATACGCCGAGCGGCCGCTCGATTCAGAAGAACCGCAAGCACATCGATCCTGATTCTGCAGCCGGCACCGTCGCGGCCGAGGATCTGAAGCCTGACTCGCTCGAGCAGGATTCGGTGAAGAAGCACCGTCCGATGTACAAGAGCGACGCGGGCCGCACGATCTATGGCGGTGGTGGCGTCACTCCGGACATCATCGTTCCGGAAGACACGGTCACGACCGCTGAGCAGGAGTTCGCCAAGGCGATCGCGCCCAAGTTCCCGGCGCTGCGCGGCGTGCTGTACAGCTACTCGTTCGAGCTGAAGGATCACGTCACCAAGGACTTCACCGTCAAGCCCGAGTGGCGCGACGAGTTCTACAAGCGGCTCGAGGCGGCGAAGATTCTCACGGACCGCAAGCAGTACGATGCGGCCACCCCGCTCGTGAACCGTTGGCTCTCGCAGCAGGTCGCGCGGCTCGCGTTCGGCGATTCGACGGCGTTCCGGCGCACGATTCCGGATGATCCGCAGCTCAAGAAGGCGCTCGAGGTGCTCCGGAAGGGGCAGACGCAGAAGGACCTCTTCTCCATCGCTCGGGCGGACGCAACACCCGGTCATTAGCTTTCCGGCATGCGATACGCGCGTCCGGTAATAACCGCGGCCACGCTCGTGGCCGCGGTTGCTTGTCATGGCGGAGCCGCACACCCCGCTCCGCCCGCTCCGGCTCCGGCCGCTGCCCCCCGCCCCGCGGAGCCGCATCTCGCCAACATTCGCCAGCTCACACAAGGTGGCGAGAACGCCGAAGCGTATTTCAGCACCGATGGCAAGCGGCTGATCTTTCAGAGCACACGCGGCGGGCGCGGCTGCGATCAGGAGTACATCATGAACGCCGACGGCTCGGCGCAGCAGCGCCTCTCCGACGGCACGGGCAAGACGACGTGCGGCTACTTCTTCGCCTACAACACGAAAGTCTTCTACGCATCCACACGCGCGGCAGACAGCGCGTGCCCGAAGAAGCCCGATCCGTCGAAGGGCTACGTCTGGGGGCTCGACAAGTACGACATCTACACCGCCAACCCCGACGGCACCGGCACGCAGCGGCTCACGCACAACGGCGTCTACACGGCCGAGGGCACGCTCTCACCGGACGGCAAGACGATCGTCTTCACGTCGCTCAAGGATGGCGATCTCGACATCTACACGATGAACGTCGACGGCTCCAACGTGCGGCGCCTGACGAACGCGCCCGGCTACGATAGCGGACCCTTCTTCTCGCCCGACGGCAAGCGCATCGTCTATCGCGCGTATCATCCCACCGATTCCACCGAGCTCGCGCAGTACCGGGAGCTGCTGAGTCAGTCCATCGTGCGGCCGAACAAGATGGAGATCTGGCTGATGAACGCCGATGGAAGCGATCAGCACCAGATCACCCACCTGGGCGGCGCCAACTTCGCACCCTTCTTCACGGC
>JAQBQC010000092.1 GCA_028287205.1 Gemmatimonadota bacterium | reverse complement strand
TCGCCTCCTCGATCGCGGCGCGCCCCGTTCCCATGTCGAGGAACAGCTTGCACGCGTACTTCCGCGCGATCTGATCGGGGAGGCGGAAGTCGTGATTCTTCCCCGCAGCCACCGCGCGCGGCCAGCGATGCTCGGCGCCCGGGCCGCCCAGCTCGATGCCGTGCTGCGCCCACACGCGCACGCGCGCACCCTCCGGGAACTCGAGCTTCGTGTTCTTCGTGAGCGGCAGCAGCGGATGCGCGGACCACAGGAACGGCAAGCGGTCGAGCCCATCGTTCGTGACGGCATAGTGCATCTCGACTCGGTCTGCGGTCACGTAGATCGCACGCGCGAAACGATAGGGCATGCGCTTCCCCACCCACCCGCACACCGCGTACGTCCCCTCGTCCAGCGTCTTGAGCTCGAACGTCGTCGACTGCGACCAGAGCTCGCCATGATCGGGGAGCGCGAGCCCGCTGTACGCGTTCGGGAGCGAGAGCGCCGCGTAGCGGCCCGAGATCGCGGGAAGCGTGCACGCGGCCACCGTCGGAAAGCACTCGTCGTAGCCGCCCGAGTCCGCCGTCTCGACGTAGGACGCGCCGTCGATCGGCGCCTGGTGCGCGATGACATCGCTCGTCCAGAGCCACTCACGTCCCGCCATCTCCATGCTCGCGATCTTGCCGCCGAGCGCGGGGATGATGACGACGCGCGTGGTGCCGGCGCGAAGCTCAGCGGATCCGAAGGTGGGGCGCGCGGCTGCCGTCACGAGCTCGTATTCAGGAAGCCGAGGTCACGCAATGGACGCCGGGTCGATGCCGCGCGTGGCGAACACGCGCGCGACCGTGTCGCCGATCTTGTTGTTGGGCGTGCTCGCGCCGGCCGTGAGCCCGACGCGCACTGTGCCGTGCTCCGGCAGCCACGCGGACGCCACCTCCTCGGCGCGCCCGATCGGCTTGTGCCTGATCGTCCCGTGCTCCGGGTCGATCGCCTCGGCGTCCTCGATGTGGTACGTCGTCACGTGCTCCGCACAGATCGCCGCGAGTGAGATCGTGTTGCTCGAGTTGTAGCCGCCCACGACCACCATCACGTCCAGCGGCTCCGCGAGCAATTCCTTCACGGCGTCCTGACGGTCCTGCGTCGCGCTGCAGATCGTGTCGAACGAGCGAAAGTCCGTTGCGCGCGCTTCGGCGCCGCGCGCGCGCTCGATGGCGTTTCCCACTTCCTCGCCGATCGCGAGCGACTCGCGCGCGAGCATCGTCGTCTGGTTCGCCACGCCGATGCGACGCAGGTGCAGGTCCGGGTCGAAGCCGGGCGAGACGGCGGGAGCGAACCTCGCGAGAAATGCATCGCGATTGCCGCGGCCCTCGATGTACTCGCACACGAGCTTCGCCTCCGCCATGTCGCGCACCACGATCCAGTGCGAGCCCGGATACTTCTCGGCCTGCGACGCGGTCGCGCGCGTCTCCTCGTGATAGTGCTTACCGTGGATGAGCGACGTCAGCCCATCGCGCGCGTACGCGTCCACGCGCTTCCAGACGTTGAGCACGGAGCCGCACGTGGTGTCGACCATCACGCATCCGGAGTCGCGCAGCGTTTGAAAATCCTTCATGGGCACGCCGAACGCGGGCAGGATGACGACGTCCTGCGGGGTGATCGCGGCGTAGTCGAAGCCGGTGGGCGATGGGATGAGGATCTCGATTCCCATCTCGCGCAGGCGCGTGTTGACGTGCGGGTTGTGAATGATCTCGCCAACCAGGAGGATGCGCCGGTCGGGGAACTTGGTGCGAGTCTGATAGGCGTATTCGACCGCGCGCTCGACGCCGTAACAGAAGCCGAACTCGCGCGCGAGGCGGACGGTCGTGTCGCCGGCGGAAAGCTCGTAACTCCTTGTCTGGAGCAGATCTACGAGTCGCCCGGAGTAGTCCGTGGCGAGCGTCCCCTGGACGTCCGCCTTCAGACCGAACCCTTTCCGGAAATACATCGCGCTTTCGTTCGCGGCCATGCAGGGCAATCTAGCCGTTCGCTAGTGGGTTCGGTACGCGGGCTACGGTATCCATACGGGCGAAAGCGGCGCGCGGGGGTCCGGCCAGCCGCTTAAATTTTCGAAAGTATGACGCCCGATCCGCCAGATACCGCACCCCTCCTTCGCCCGGCGCCCATCGCGAAGGGCGATGCGATCGGCATCGTGGCGCCGTCGTACGCGCCCCGTCCCGGCTGGCTGCTGCGCGGCGTGAAGGCGCTCGAGCACGCGGGCTACAGCGTGGTGCTCGACCCCGAGATCGCGACGGGACGACGCTTCAAGCGCGTGGAGGATGAGCGGCGCGCCGAGAACTTCATGGGGGTGTGGCTGGACCCCAAGGTGAAGGCGGTGATCGGCGGCACGGGCGGCTACGGCGCCGTGCGCATGCTCCCGTATCTCGAGCCGGAGGTATTCCGGCGGAATCCGAAAATCTTCGTCGGCTACTCGGACATCACCGCGCTGCATCTCTGGCTGATGCGCAGATCGGGGCTGCGCACCTTTCACGGGCCGACGGTAGACGATCTCATCCCCAGCACGCGCGATCCGACAATGGCGTCGCTGCTCACGGCGCTCTCGACGCCGCGGCCGACGACACGCATCGGTCGCGGCATCGCGCGCGTCGTGCGCCCGGGGCGCGCAACGGGACGGCTCATTGGCGGGAATCTCTCGCTGGTACAGCAGACCATCGGCACGCCGTACGAAGTAGACACGCGCGACGCGATTCTCTTCCTCGAGGAGACGCGCGATCCGATGAGCGTGCTCGATGAGCGGCTCGTGCATCTGCGTGCCGCGGGACTGCTGCGCGCGGTGCGCGGCGTGATCATCGGAAAGCTGTCGATCGACCGGAGCGAAGAGGACGAGTTCGAGAACTTCCTGCTGGACCTGCTGTCGGACCTCGACGTGCCGGTGCTGACGGATTTTCCGGCCGGTCACGAGATGCCGAATCTCACGATCCCGATCGGCACGGATGTGGAGCTGGTCGCGGAAGAGACGGCGGGATGGATCACGTACCGCGAGGATGCCTTGTCGGGTGGAGAGAGCCAGCCATGATCGATGTGATGGTCGGCGACATCACCGCGCTCGATGTCGACGCGATCGTGAATGCGGCGAACCGTGCGCTCGCCGGCGGGGGCGGCGTGGACGGGGCGATTCACGCGGCGGCGGGGCCCGAGCTCGTGAGGGCGAGTCGCGCGCTCGGTCCGATCGAGACGGGCAGCGCGGTGATCACGCCGGGGTACCGGCTGCGCGCGCGATACGTGATCCACGCTGTGGGCCCGGTGTGGCATGGCGGAAAGCAGGGCGAGGCGGAGCTGCTCGAGCGCGCGTACGAGACGAGCTTCGAGCGCGCGCTCGACGCGGGCGATGTGCGCACGCTCGCGTTCCCCGCGATCTCGACCGGCGTCTATGGATATCCGAAGGAGCGCGCGGTCGAGATCGCGATGCGCGTGATGCGGCGCCACGAAGCGGAGTTCGTGCGCGTGATTGCGTGCGCGTATGACGAGAAGACGGCGGGGCTGTATCGCCGAGCCCTCGACGCGTAGAGGGTTGCGGGGATGGACCGTCGTCGTTTTGTTAACTGCACCCATGATGCGGTAAGCTCGTAGCTGTGTGCTCGGTCGCTGAAGTTCGCGCTCGAAGCTCCGCGAACATAAATGCGCACCCAGGAGATACCGTGCGGCTGGCAGAATTCATCGCTATGAGCACGGAGCCCATTCTTCTCGAGTGGGTGGCGTTCGCCAAATCATGCGGACCCGCGGCAAAGCTGATGGACGATTCCGCCCTTCGCGACCACGCGCTGCGGATGTTGAAGACCATCGTCGCGGATCTCCGAACCTTTCAAAGCGCCGCGGAGCAATCCGAAAAGTCCAAAGGCAACGCCGATTCCACCGCTGCCGATCCGGACACCGCCGCCGAGGTCCACGGTGCCGACCGCGCCTGGAGCGGGTTCACGGTTGGGGAAATGGTGTCGGAGTACCGCGCCTTGCGAGCCTCCGTCATCCGCCTGTGGATCAAGGCCAGCGGCACACTCACGGGCGCCGATCTCGATGACCTCGTGCGCTTCAACGAGGCCATCGATCAGGCGATCGCGGAGTCGATCACCCGCTACACCGAGGATCTGGATCGCTCGAAGGAAATGTTTCTCGCGGTGCTCGGCCACGACCTTCGCACGCCGCTGGGCGCCGTGCTGATGTCGTCGCAATTCATGCTGGACACGGGCGAGCTGGTCGAGCCGAATCTCACGCTCACGGCGCGCATCGCACACAGCGCGGGCCGCATGAACGAGATGGTCGACGATCTTCTGGACTTTACGCGCAGTCAACTGGGGTCGGGCGTGCCCATCGTGCGCGTGGAGATGGACATGGCGAAGGTCGTTCGACATGCCGTGGATGAAATGGAGGCCGCGCGCCCCGAATTGCTCATCGAGATGAGCACGTCCGGCGACGTGTGCGGCCAGTGGGATGAAGCGCGCATGAGCCAGGTGCTGGCAAATCTTCTCGGCAACGCAGCCCAGCACGGGACCGCCGAGCGCCCGATCGCCGTCTTACTGCGCGGAGAGGTCGAGCACGTGGAGGTGATCGTGCACAACTTCGGGAAGACCATTCCCGCGTCCGAGATTTTCGGAATCTTCAGCCCATTCAAGCGGCTCAAACCGGGCGCGCCCGTCGAGAGAGATTCGAGCAATCTGGGGCTCGGACTCTACATCGCCGATCGTATCGTGAAGGCGCACAGCGGAACGATCGATGTTACGTCGTCCGTGGAAGACGGGACCTTCTTCACCGTGCGACTTCCGCGCGATCCTACAACGCCGCCCGCGCCTCTTCGCTCGACATCACGTAGCGATCGACGAGTGTCCTGAACTCGGGCGGCAGCGCGATCTTCTCGAGCGCGACGTTCACGCACACGAGCACCAGGTGCGCGGCCGCGATGAGCGTTTTGCGGTCGTCGCGCAGCAGGTCGACGTTGAACGTCACCGACGTGCGTCCGATATTGCTGAAGTAGGCCGCGAGGGTGATCTCGTCGTCCAGCCGAGCCGGCGAGAAGTAATCGATGTGCATCACCTTTCGCGGCAGCCATACCTTGTACTGCGCGTGGAGCACGCTCAGCGGCGTGCCGAGCGAGCGGTACAGGTCGGTTTCGGCCACGTCGAGAAAGCGGGTGTACGATCCGTACCGGGCAATGCCGGCGAGATCGATGTCTTCCCAGCGAACGTGCTCTGTCGTGACGAATGGGGTTTTGGCGGGCATGCGGGGAATCTACCCCTGGCTGTCGCACCCTGCGAGAATTGAGGGGCGTTGGCGGAACTTTCGCTGTCGCGCCAGCCTTGAGAACTGCACGGCCGGGCCGTGCCTGGTACCACCACTTTCCTGGGAGCAGCCGATGTCCGAGCGCAGCGGCGCGATCAAGCCGATCGCGATCTATCACGAGCACCCGGACTGGTTCCGCCCGCTCTTCGCCGAGCTCGATCGACGCTCCGTCCCCTACGAGCGTCTCGACGCCGCCGCGCACACGTACGATCCGGCGGAGACATCGGTTCCGTGGTCGCTCGTGTTCAATCGCACATCTCCGTCTGCGTATCTGCGCGGACACGGGCAGGCGACGTTCTACACGCTCGACTGGCTTCGCCATCTCGACCGCATTGGTGTTCCCGTCGTGAACGGCGCGCAGCCATATACGGTGGAGATCTCCAAGGCGATGCAGCTCGACATCCTTCGCGAGCTCGGGCTGCCGTTCCCGCGCGCGCGTGTGATCAATCACGCGAGCATGGCGCCGCGCGCAGCCCGCGGGTTGCGCTTTCCCGTGCTCGTGAAGGCGAACATCGGCGGCAGCGGCGCCGGCATCACGGGCTTCGCGAACGAAGAGTCGCTCGCGCGCGCCGCAGCCGATGGCACGATCGATCTCGGCATCGACAACGTCGCGCTCGTGCAGGAACAGGCGCCATTGCAGGATGCACACATCACGCGCATCGAAGTGCTCGGCGGCAAGTTTCTCTACGCCATCGACGTCTACCCCGACGCCGGCTCGTTCAATCTCTGCCCGGCCGACGTGTGCCAGACGACGGACGGCCGCGAGCTCGTGCGCGGCGCGTGCGCGGTGGATCTCGCGAAGAACGGCATGCGCGTGGAAGCGGCGAACCCGCCCAAGGAGATCATCGCGCAGGTCGAGCGCATCTCGGCGCGCATTGGCCTCGACATCGGCGGCATCGAGTATCTCGTCGACGCGCGCGATGGGAAGCACTACTTCTACGATGTGAACGCGCTCTCGAACTTCGTGGCCGATGCCGTGAACGTCATCGGCTTCGATCCGTTCGCGCGGCTCGCCGACTATCTCGAGGAGCGCGCTGGCTACCGCGGCTCCTTGGTCGGCGCGGCTTGATGCGATACGGCTACTGGATGCCCGTGTTCGGCGGGTGGCTGCGCAACGTCGCCGATGAGAAGATGGAAGCCAGCTGGGACTACACGAAGAAGCTCGCGATCCGCAGCGAGGAGATCGGCTACGATCTCACGCTCGTCGCCGAGCTCTTTCTCAACGACATCAAGGGAATCGACGCACCCTCGCTCGATGCGTGGTCCACGGCGGCGGCGCTCGCCGCGGTGACGAAGAAGCTCGAGCTCATGGTCGCCGTGCGCCCGACCTTCCATCTCCCCGCGATCTTCGCGAAGCAGGCCGCGAACATCGATCAGATCTCGGGCGGACGCCTCTCGCTCAACCTCGTCTCGTCGTGGTGGAAGGATGAGGCGCGACGATTCGGCGTTCGCTTCGACGAGCACGATGATCGCTACGCACGCACCGAGGAATGGCTGCGCATCGTCGACGGCGCGTGGCGCGACCATCAGCTGTCGCACGAGGGCAAGTACTACACGGTCGACGAAACGATCGTCGAGCCGAAGCCCGTGAGCCGCGGCGCGCGCAGGCGGCCGACGGTGTGGGCGGGCGGCGAGTCGGAGGCGGCGAAGACGCTGATCGCGCGCGACTGCGACGCGTACGTGATGCACGGAGATCCGCCGGAGCGCATCGCACCCAAGGTCGCGGATCTCAGGAAGCGCCGCGAAGGATTCGCGAAGCCGCCGATGCAGTACGGCATGGCCGCGTACGCGATCGTGCGCGACAGCGACGCGGAAGTGAAGAAGGAGCTCGATCGCATCACCAACGTGGCGGAGGGCACGCCAGGCTACGGCAACTACCGCGACTGGATCGCGAACACGAAGCTCGAGCAGCAGGTGAGCCTCCAGGACTATTCGGTGTCGAACCGCGGACTCCGCGCAGGGCTCGTGGGCACGCCGGAGCAGGTTGCGGAACGCGTGCGGGAGCTCGAGGCGGTGGGCGTCGACCTGTTGTTGCTGCAGTGCAGCCCGCAGCTCGAGGAGATGGAGCGGTTCGCCGAGCAGGTGATGCCGCTGGTGACAGAGTCGCGGCCATTGCAAAGCTCGCCGGGCCGCAATTAGACGCTATATTTCAGCTGTCCCGTAGCCGTCGGTGAACCGTGCGCGATCCGCTGTCCCGCCGCACCTTCCTCAAGTCCTCCGCCCTCGCCGCGGCAGCAATCGCCGCGACCGGCTCGGCAGCGAGCGCAGCGCCGCTGCTTCGCGGTCCGGACAATGAGCCCGATGAAGATGTGAAGAAGGTGCTGCGCGAGAAATTCGGCGCGCGGCCCATCCGCGAAGGCCACGTCACGCTCGATGTTCCCGACATCGCCCCCGACAGCCGCGAGGTTCCGCTGCTCGTGGAGAGCGATCTCCCGATGACCGCCGACAATTACGTGAAGGGATTCCACATCGTCGTCGACCACAATCCCGACATCTATCTCGCGGGATTCGATTTCACCGCGGCGATCGGCGCCGCCACGCTGGACACGCGCATCAAGATGCGTCGCAGCTCGCACATCCGGATCATCGCCGAAACGAGCAGGGGCGAGCTGTGGACGACGTCGCGCTTCGTGTACACCTCGCTCAACGGGTGCGTCTGATGCGCGACGACGTCGGCCAGGGCAAGATCATTCTTCCCGCGAAGATCACGCGCGATTCGGTGATCAACATCCGCCTGCTCCTCTCGCACCCGATGCTCACCGGGATGAGCCGCGACCAGGCGGGAATTCCAATCCCCGCCTACTTCGTGAACGAGGTCGACGTCACGTACGGTGGAGAGCGGGTGGCGCACTTCGAGTGGACGTCGGGGATCAGCCGTGATCCGTTCGTCGGCTTCTCGCTGCGCGCGTCGAAGGAAGCGCCCGTGACGGTGACGTGGAAGGACAACAAGGGCGGCGTCTACACCCAACACGCCGACGTGAAGTTCACGACGAGCACCGCGGACGCGACGCGGTAGCGCTACACTCCCGTTCGGGTCCAGACCACGATCACGCCGCACGCACCCTGGAACTGTGGCGGCTCCGTGGCGGTCGTGTACACCTCGATTCCCATGATGTCGAGCGGCGGCACCGAGCGCGCGAATTCCGAGAACATGCCGCCGAAGGCGATGTCGTCCTCGTAGACCGTGGGCTCGCACAGGTGGGGTGCCGCGCGTGAGCCGGCGGACGCCGCGCCCGTGGTGGCGCCTCGAATGCTCGCCGTGCACCCGGTCGAGCCGTCATCGAGGACGTTCACTCCCGGCACGCGGCGCAGCAGGTCGCACGCGCTGAGCACATTTTCCTGATCGATCTCCTGCCGCGTGATGAGCTTCCCGAAGCCGCGGCGCTTCCTGTCGAGAAAGCCCGTGAGGTCGCGAACGCGTCTGCCCGGCTTGCCGAACACGGTCACCGCATCGAGTGTCGCAACGCGCTTGGCCATCACGATCGCTTTCGTTCGCTCTTCGGAGCGCGACGGCTCGACCGATACGCGTACGGGCTCGTAGCCGAGCGCGCGCGCTTCGGCCATGCGGGTGCCATCATGTCGAAGCCCTCGCGCAGAACGTCGTCACTGGATTCGAGCGGCGGTGTCGCGGCAGTTTCGCTGGCCCGGCGTGGACATCATCATCGAGCTTGCGCCGGCGGCTCCAAAACGATG
>JAQBQC010000038.1 GCA_028287205.1 Gemmatimonadota bacterium | reverse complement strand
GGTGACGCATACTGGCTGGGTCGCCTGGAGATCGGCCGCACGTTCACGGCCGTTCGGCCGACGATCTTCTACGATATTGGATGGGCAGGTGCGCGCAGCGGATTCGCGGGCTCGCTGCGCCCCATCTCTGGCGCGGGCATCGGCGTCGCAGCCTTCGACGGACTCGTGCGATTCGACGTGGCGCACGGGATCCACCCGAACCACGCGCTGCGTGCAGACCTGTACACGTCGGCGAGATTCTAGAGCGCCAACACTTGTTTCGGGACGAACGTCGTAGCGAGAATCACAGGTGAGCGCCGCGGTGATGGTTTGAAACGTGCGGGGGATTCGAGTCACCGCGTTCGAGAGCGCGCAACCTTCCCGAGCGCAGCACGCGGGCGGAATCTTAGGATGCGCGACTCTCGATCTCTCGCCAACGCACTGTCCAGCCCTACGCATGCTGAAAAGTGGAAACCCCGGCTCGCCGTTTACCGGCGCGCCCGAGCTCGATTTTCGTGCGATCTTCGCTGCAGCGCCCACGGCATATCTCCTCGTGCGCGCGGATCCGCCGCAATGGACGATCCTTGCAGTGAGCGATGAGTACTGCCGTATCACGCGCCAGCGCAGAGAGCACCTGATCGGACGCGGCACGTTCGAGGCCTTTCCGGAGAGTCACGGCACCGAGAGCAGCCACGGCAAGCACAACGTGCGCTCATCGTTCGAGGTCGCGCTGTCGATGAAGGGGCGCATCGTGCTCCCGATCCAGCGCTACGATCTTCCGCCCACCACTGGGATCATTGCGGCGTACGAAGAGCACTATTGGCGCATGTCGAGCGCGCCGGTGTACGGCGCGGATGCGGGGAGCATTGCCGTGCTGCACGCCGTGGAGAATGTCACCGATCAGATATTCGCGACGAGAAAGGAGCAGGAGGCGCTCGCGGCCGCACGCACCGCCGAAGATCGTCTGCGCACGGTGTTCGCCCAGGCGCCGGTGGGTGTTGCCGTGTTGCGTGGTCGCGAGCATCGGTTCGAGTCGACGAACCAGCGCTACGTCGACATAGTCGGCCGCGGCGATCTGATCGGCCACACCGTGCGCGAGGCGTTCCCCGATCTCGAGGGACAGGGCATCTTTCCTGCGCTCGACCGGGCGTATGCGACAGGCGAGACATTCGTCGCGAACGAGATGTTCATCCGTCTCGATCGATATCACGATGGCGGGCTATACGATGGATACTTCGATTTCGTCTATCAACCTCTACGCGAGCCATCCGGCGCGGTGGAGGGAATCGCCGTCGTGATCACGGATGTCAGCACGCTGGTGTTGGGGAGGAAGGAGGCCGAGGCGCGTGAGCGAGCAACGGCGGAGCTCAACGAAACGCTCGTCGCGCAGCAATCCGAGCTGGAGGCGTTGAACACGCAGCTGCAGGAGCAGGCGACGGAGCTGGAGCAGCAGACGGAAGAGGCACAGTTGCTTAGCGAAGATCTCGAGATCGCGAACGAGACGCTGCGCCAGAAGGCGATGGAGGCCGAGGACTCGCGCGTGCGCGCGGAGGAAGCTCGTCGCGAAGCCGAGGAGTCGGAGCGTCTCTTTCGCACGACCGCGAACTCGGCGCCCGTGCTCATCTGGACATCGGGACTCGATCAGGAAGCGGACTGGTTCAATCAGCCCTGGCTCGATTTCACCGGTCGCGCGTTGAAGGAGGAACAGGGATCGGGGTGGACAGAAGGCATACACCCGGAAGACGTCGCTCGATGTCTCGCGACCTACAGGGGCGCGTTCGACGCGCACGCGGAATTCTCCATCGAGTACCGCCTGCGGAAAGCCGACGGAGAGTATCGCTGGATATTGGATAACGGCGTGCCGCGCTTCGATCCGTCGGGCAACTTCACGGGATACATCGGCTCGTGCTTCGATGTGACGGATCTTCGCATCGCTCGCGAGGCCGCGGAGAACGCGAATCGTACCAAGGCGGATTTCCTCGCGGCCATGAGTCACGAGCTGCGCACTCCCCTCAATGCGATCAGCGGATACGCGCAGCTCATGGAGATGGAGCTGCACGGGCCGATCACCGATCAGCAGCGCACCGCACTCGAGCGGATTCGGCGAAGCCACACCGTTCTCGCGCGACTGATCGAGGACGTGCTCAGCTTCGCACGCATCGATGCCGGGCACGTCGACTACAACGTCGCGGATGTGCCGGTGGATGAGCTCCTGAGTGGCGTGGAGGCGTTCGTGGCGCCGCAGCTCGCGATCAAGGGACTCGAGTACGCGTACGCGCGCACCGATCCGGACGTCACCTTTCGCGCCGACCGCGACAAAGTCGAGCAGATCATGCTCAACCTGCTGTCCAACGCGATCAAGTTCACGGATGCGGGGCGCATTGCCGTCGAGTGCGAGGCGACTCAGCGCGATGTGCTCGTTCGCGTGCGCGACACCGGCAGGGGAATTCCGGTCGACAAGCTGCAGTCGATCTTCGAGCCGTTCGTGCAAGTCGATTCGGGGCTCAAGCGTGGCACCGGTGGCACGGGACTCGGGCTCGCGATCAGCCGCGAGCTCGCTCGCGGAATGTCGGGTGACATCACGGCCCACAGCGCGGACGGCGAGGGAGCGATATTCACTCTCACGCTGCCGAGGATTTGACGCGCATGCGAGCCGTGGTGATCACCGCTCCCGGCGGCCCGGAGGTGCTCGAGCTGCGCGACGTGCCGCGGCCCTCGCCGTCGTACGCGCAGGTGCTCGTGCGCGTGCACGCGACGGCGCTCAACCGCGCGGACATTCTTCAGCGGCAAGGACGCTATCCCGCGCCTCCGGACGCCCCCGCGGACATCCCGGGAATGGAGTTCGCGGGCGAGGTGGCGGAGATCGGTGCGGGCGTGGCACGCTGGAGAGTCGGGCAGCGCGTGTTCGGCATCGTGGGCGGAGGCGCCTACGCGGAGTATCTCGTCACGCACGAGCGGTTGCTCGCGGAGATACCCTCGACACTGAGCTACGTCGAGGCAGCGGCGGTGCCGGAGGCATTCATCACGGCGCACGACGCGCTCGTGACGCAGGCGCTGCTGCGCCCATCCGAGACGGTGCTGGTGCACGCGGTGGCGAGCGGCGTCGGACTCGCAGCCGTTCAGCTCATCCGCGCGCTTGGCGCCATTCCGTTTGGCACTGCGAGAGGAGCGGGGAAGCTCGACCGCGCGAAGGAGTACGGTCTCGAGGATGGATGGGTAGCGACCGGGGATTTGCGCGAGCTCGCAGGACACGCGAAGCGATGGAGCGGCGGACGCGGGATGAACGTGGTGCTCGATCTGGTGGGCGGCGCGTACTTTCCCGCGAGCATCGAGGCGATGGCGCCCCTCGGCCGGCTGATGATCATCGGCACGATGGCCGGACGCGATGCCGGCATTTCGCTCGGCCGCGTGCTCGCGTCGAGAATCACGATTCGCGGTACGATGCTGCGCGGCCGCGCGATCGAGGAGAAGATCGCGGCCACGCGCGCCTTCGAGGATCAGGTGGTGCCACTCTTCGAGCGCCGCATCGTGCGCGCGGTAGTCGATCGCGAGTTTCCCCTCGAGGATGTGCAGGCGGCGCACACGCGAATGGAGTCGAACGAGTCGAT
>JAQBQC010000003.1 GCA_028287205.1 Gemmatimonadota bacterium | reverse complement strand
CGAGTTGATGCAGTAGCGCAATCCGTTCGGACCGGGCCCATCCGGAAAGACATGACCGAGATGCGCATCACAGCTCGCGCATAGCACTTCGGTGCGATACATGCCGTGCGAACGATCCTCCGATTCCGCGACGGCCGTGCCTTCGATCGGCGCCGTGAAGCTCGGCCATCCGCAGTGCGCATCGAACTTCGTGGCGGATGCGAAGAGTGGCTCGCCGCACCCTGCGCATCGATACGTCCCCGCGTCCGTCGTCTGCGCGTACTTCCCCGTGTGCGGGCGCTCCGTTCCCTTTTCGCGCATCACGCGGTACTGCTCCGGCGTGAGCTGTGCGCGCCACTCGGCGTCGCTCTTATGAATTTTCCTGGACATGCTCCCCTCCCTGCGGCCCGTAGAAGATTACCCAGACCGTCAAGTTCGGCGTGAAACGCTCGAAGCGATGCGTCATCCCCGCCGGCACAAAGAGAAATTCTCCAGGGGCGAATAGTTTCCGCGTGTCGCCGCAAACGAACTCACCAGTTCCTTTCACGACGACGTACGCCTCGTCGCGCGTGTGCGGCGTCTGGTCGTCCACGCCGCGGGGTGCGTAGAGCCCCACTTCGAGCGTCCCGTGCCGATGGACGATCGTGTACTGCTCGGCAGGCGGCTGTGGAAGCGCGGCGATCGCGCTCTCGATGTCGAGCTGGAAGCCGCTGCTCATTCGCCGTACGGGATCCAGATGTTCTTCACCTGCGTCGCCTCGCGCAGAAACACGGGTCCCTCCGCCCGCGCATGAAACCAGTCGAGTCGCGCCGACTCCACCAGAGTACGCTTCATGTTCGACGTGGACGCCCGCTCGATCGCAGCCGCGCCTTCGGCCGAGCCGTGATACCACACGGCGCTCACGTCATCGTGCTCGGCCAGCACCGTCGCGAGCACGATCTTCGGTCCGGTTACGATGTTCACCACGCCGGCGGGCACGTCGGACGTCTCGAGCACCGAGTAGAGATCCGTTGCCGCGAGTGACGCGCGTTCGGAGGGGATTGCCACGACGGTATTCCCCATCGCGATTGCGGGCGCCACGAGCGAGATGAATCCGAGCAGCGGCGTGTCATCCGGCGCCGCGATGCCGATCACGCCCATGGGCTCATGCATCGCGAGCGCGACGCCGCGAATCGATGGGTCGTGGACGGCGCCATCGTACTTGTCCGCCCACGCCGCGTAGGTGAAGAGACGCGCCAGTGATGCATCGACCTCGCGTGCGCCGTCGCCACCGGTCATCGACGCGATGCGCGACGCGAGCTCGCCCGCGCGCGCGGCGAGATTCTCCGCGACGTAGTAGAGCACCTGTGCGCGCGCGTGTCCGCTCATGCGCGGCCAGCCCGTGGCCGCGTGCGCGGCCTCGACGGCGTTCCGGATGTCCTTGCGATTCCCTTCGGCGACCTCGCCGAGCAGCGTGCCGTGCGCGCTCTCGATGCGGCGCGAGCCGCCCGCGTCGGGGCGCGTCTGCTTGCCGCCGATGAAGAGCTTGGGCGTGCGATCGATTCCCGGCATCTCGCCACTCGGCGCCGCGTCGCGCCCGCCGAGCTCGTTCTTCGCGACGTGCGAGGCGGTCCTCGCTCCGCTCTCCACCCGTGACTCCGCCCGCGGGATCGCCGGCGCGTGCAGATATTCGTACATCCCTTCGCGCCCGCCCTCGCGGCCGAACCCCGACTCGCGGTAGCCGCCGAATCCGACGGATGCATCGAAGAGATTGGACGAGTTCACCCACACCACCCCGGCCTTGATCTTCGGCGCGATGTCGAGCGCGAGGTTGATGTTCTCCGTCCACACGCTCGCCGCGAGTCCGTACGGCGTGTTGTTCGCGAGCGACACCGCCTCACTGGGCGTGCGGAACGTCATGCTC
This sequence comes from Gemmatimonadota bacterium, assembly GCA_028287205.1. Classification (GTDB taxonomy): domain Bacteria; phylum Gemmatimonadota; class Gemmatimonadetes; order Gemmatimonadales; family Gemmatimonadaceae; genus FEN-1250. The sequence continues at coordinate 1,977 of JAQBQC010000003.1, read as the reverse complement.
ACGAGCACCGGCCCGAAGATCTCGACCTGCGCGATCATCGCGCTCGGACTGACGCCGGTGAAGAGCGTGGGTGGATAGAAGTAGCCGTCGGTGGGGCACGCCCACGATGGCTGCCACATCTGCGCACCCTCGTCCACTCCCTGCTTGACGAGCGTCTGGATGCGCTCGAGCTGCGACGGTGCGACGATGGCGCCGATGTCCATCGACTTGTCCAACGGCGAGCCCACGCGGAGCTTCTCCATGCGTGCGCGCAGCCGCGCGGTGAGATCGTTTGCGATTCCCTCGTGCACGAGCAGGCGCGATCCCGCGCAGCACACCTGCCCCTGATTGAACCAGATCGCGTCGACTACACCCTCGACGACGCTGTCGAGATCTGCGTCGTCGAAGACGATGAACGGGCTCTTCCCTCCGAGCTCCAGCGAGAGCTTCTTCCCCGACCCCGCGGTCGCGCGCCGAATCTGCCGTCCCACCTCCGTCGATCCCGTGAACGCGATCTTGTCGACGCCCGGATGATCGACCAGTGCCTTCCCGGTGCTCCCGTCTCCCGTGACGATGTTGAGCACGCCCGGCGGCAAACCCGCCTCGTGCGCGAGCTCCGCAAATGCTATCGCCGTGAGCGACGTGAACTCGGCCGGCTTGAGCACCACTGTGTTCCCCGCCGCGAGAGCAGGCGCGATCTTCCACGCCATCATCAGCAGAGGAAAATTCCACGGGATGATCTGCCCGATCACGCCCACCGGCGTATAGCCAGGGAACTCCGCGTCGCGCAGCTGCGCCCAACCCGCGTGATGATAGAAGTGCCGGGCGACCAACGGCACGTCGATGTCGCGCGTTTCGCGAATCGTCTTTCCGTTGTCGAGCGTCTCGAGCACGGCGAGAAAGCGGGAGTGCTTCTGAACCGTACGGGCGAGCGCGTAGAGATGCCGCGCCCGCGCATGTGGTGAGAGCGCCGCCCACGCAGGATACGCAGCGCGCGCGGCGCTCACCGCCGCGTCGATGTCCGCCGCGCTCCCCTGCGCCACGCGCCCGAGAGCGACGCCTGTGGACGGATCCGTCGAGATGAATCGTTCGCCGCTGAGTGGCTCTCTCCAGGCGCCGCCGATATAGTGCTCGAACGATCCACTGTGCTTCGCCAGCCATTCCCGCGCGGGCGCGTCGCTCTCGGGTGCGGGGCCGAAATCGAGTGCAGCGCTCGTGAATAGATCCGCGATTGTTGCCACGCTCACACCATCGGGTGACGGTTCGCCGCCGAGTACCGTCCGGTGACGTGATGCTCGAGCTGCCGCTCGATGTCGGTGAGCAGTCCGCTCGCACCGAAGCGGAAGAGCGACGGCGAGAGCCAGCGATCGCCGAGCTCCTCCTTGATCATGATCAGCCACTCGAGCGCCGACTTCGCGCTCCGAATGCCGCCAGCGGGCTTGAGCCCCACCGCGTAGCCCGTCTCAGCCTCGTAGGCCCGAATCATCCGCGCCATCACGAGCCCTACCGGCAGCGTGGCGTTCGCGGTCTCCTTCCCCGTGGACGTCTTGATGAAATCCGCGCCCGCCATCATCGCGACCTGGCTCGCGCGCGCGACGTTGCTGAGCGTCGCGAGCTCGCCCGTCGCGAGGATCGCCTTCATGTGCGCGTCGCCGCACGCTTCGCGAAAGGCGCGCACCTCATCGTACAACGCATCCCAGTGGCCGAGCAGCACGTGCGCGCGCGTGATCACGATGTCGATCTCGCGGGCACCGGCCTCCACCGATGCGCGGATCTCGTCGATGCGCTGCGCCAGTGGGCTCAGCCCCGCCGGAAATCCCGTCGACACCGCGGCCACCGGAATGCCCGAGCCCTCGAGCGCGCGCACGGCTGTGGGCACGAGCGTGTGGTACACGCACACGGCACCCACCTTGATGTCGAGCGCGCCAACACCGAGCGCGGCGACGAGATCCTCGCGCAGCGGGCGGCGCGCCTTCGCGCAGAGTCGCTCCACCGTGC
>JAQBQC010000546.1 GCA_028287205.1 Gemmatimonadota bacterium | reverse complement strand
TGACCTCGGGCGGTGTGTGCATGATCCCGAAGAGGGTATCGAGATGCGCGATCCCGATCGCCGCGAGCACGATGGCCAGGCCGACCGAGAGAAAGAGCGCGTCCGAGACGGCGCGCGCCGCGGCTTGATGCAGCCGCTCGCCATGTCTGCGCGCTGCCACCGCCGTGAGCCCCACGCTCACCATCTCCGCGCACGAGATGAGCATCCACACCCAGAAGATGGATGTGGACACGGCGGCGAGTCCCTGTGGTCCGATGCGCGTGCCCACCCAGAATGCGTCGACGGTGGCGAAGAGCGTCATGAGCAGCGATGACGCGACCGCGGGAAGCGCGACTGCCGCAACGGTGCTCATGAGCGAGCCGCTCACGAGCGATGTCACCGACTTGTATTCGCCGGTGATCGCGGTGGCGAGCCCATCGCGCGGGTCCATCGGCAACGCGGCCGCCGGGTTGGTGTCCGGCGGCCGCGTGTTTACGACTGAGGGTGGGCGTACCATCTCGCTCACGTCTTGACGGCCTCCGAGGCTTCCACGATCTCGAGGGCGATCGAGCTCAACGCGCGCGCAGCCGGAGATTCCGGCAGCGCGAGAATTATCGGAGTGCCGTTGTCGCCTCCCTCGCGCACGGCACTCTCGAGCGGGATCTCGCCGAGCAACGGCACGTGCAGCTCGTCGGCAAGAGCGCGTCCACCGCCGCTTCCGAAGAGCGGCGTCGGCTTGCCGCAGTGCGCGCAGAGCAGGTAGCTCATGTTCTCGACGATGCCGAGCACGGGCACGTTGACGCGCTCGAACATCTTGGCGCCGCGCAGTGCGTCGCCAGTGGACACGGGCTGCGGCGTGGTGACGATCACTGCCCCGTGCACGTGCGTGGCCTGCACGAGCGAGAGCTGCGCGTCGCCGGTGCCCGGAGGCATGTCGACGAGGAGATAGTCGAGCGTGCCCCAGTTCACGTCGCGCAGAAACTGCGTGACGATCTTCATCACGATGGGCCCGCGCCAGATCGCCGGCTGCTCGCGCTCGATGAGAAAGCCGAGGCTCATGAGCTTGACGCCGTGCGCGGAGAGCGGCTGAATGCGATCGCCGATGACGGGCGGGGCCGAGTTGATGCCCATCATCATCGGAATGTTCGGCCCGTACACATCGGCATCCATGAGTCCCACGCGCAGCCCCTGCTTCGCGAGCGCGACGGCGAGATTCACGGACACGGTCGACTTGCCGACGCCGCCCTTGCCACTCGAGATCGCGATGATGCGGCCGAGATTCGGATACGCGACAGGCGTGGGTGCGGGAGGAACCGCGGCCTTGGCCTTGGGCTCCTGCCCCATCACGGGAAGCGAGCGGCCCTTGGGCGGCGTGAACGCGGGCGGCGGCGAAGGTGGCGGTCCGGCCGCGCCGCGCGACACGGGGGGCACCGATGAATTCGAGGAGGACTGCGATGGATCGCGCACATCGACGCGCACTTCCTGCACGCCGTCGACGCGCTCGGTCGCCTGCCGAACCTCGCGCACGAGCGACGCGGGATCCTGCGCGTCGAGGAGAATCGTGAAGCGCACGCGTCCTTCCACGGACACGGCCACATCGCGGATCATGCCCGAGCGGATGACATCCTCGCTCGTGCGCGGATTGACGACACTCTGGAGTGCGTGCGCGATGCGCGTCTGCAAGGACTCGGTCATGCGCGGCTCAGCGCGCGGTGAAGCGAATGGAGCGGATCTCTGGAACTTGCTGGCGCAGATGCGCCTCGATTCCCACCGTGAGATGTTCCGCCGAAAGATCGCAGTCGGGGCAATCGCCGGTGCAGCGAACGACGGCGATTCCGGACTCCGCGTCGAACTCGACTAGCTCGACGTCCATCGCCTCGATTCGGAGCAACGTGCGCGTCCCGTCGATCGCCACTCGAATGCGATCTTCGACGTCGGGTGATGCGCGCTGCTTGAAGAGTGACATGCGTGAAATCTAGTGGTTCACGGAGGGAGCAGGAATGCTCGCGCAGCGGTGATCACGTTGTCACGCACCTCGGCGAGCGAGCCCGCGATGAGCGCGCCCGATGCCTTCGCGTGCCCGCCGCCGCCGAACTGGCGCGCGAACGCGTTGACATCCACCTCGCCGGTGGAGCGGAACGAGACCTTGACCTTCCCGTGCCCCAGGTCGCGGAAGAACACCGCCATCTTCGTTCCCGCCACCGATCGCGGATGCTCGGCGAGCCCGTCGAGCTCCTCCGGTCGCACGGCGTACTTCTCGAGCGCGCCCGCCGGCAGCGCGATCCATGCGAGTCCGTGATCGCCGTCGACCTCGAGTGTCGCGAGCGCATCGCGCAGCAGGTGAAGGCGACCGACGGACACCGACGCGTAGATGCGGCGATACATCTCCTCCGGCTCGACGCCCGCGGCGAGCAGCTGACCCGCGATCGCGTGGCAGCGCGGCGACGTGTTGCTGAAGCGGAATCCGCCCGTGTCGCTGAGGATCGCGGTGTACAGCGCGCGCGCGATCGGCGCTGTGATCTCGAGCCCGAGCACGCGCGCGACGTCGAAGATGAGCTCTCCTGTGGCGCACGCCGCGGTGTCCGAGACGACGATCTCGCCGGCCGGCTCATCCTGCGGCACGTGGTGGTCGATGACGAGGCGGCGCGCAGGCGAGTTGCGCACGGCCTCGCTGAGCGAGCCGAGTCGCTTGAGATCGCTGATGTCGAGCACGATCACGAGCTCGACACCCTTGAGCGCATCGGCGCCCTCGGCGCTGCGTTCGCTCACGTCGCCCAGGAGAAAGTCGAACATCTCCGGCCACGGAGTGGGGTTCACGATCCGCACCTTCATCCCGCGCTGCGCGAGCAGCAGCGCGAGCGCGACCTCGGAGCCGCAGCCATCGCCATCGGAGTTGATGTGCGTCAACAGCGCGACGGTGCGTCCCGCTGTGAGCTCGGAGGCGTAGCGCTCGATCGCCGCGGCGCGGTGCGCGGGGACGGCAAGAAGGTCGGGAAGTGTCGTGGTCATGTGGCGGGAAAAAAGAAGCGGCGCCCGATGTTCGGGGCGCCGCCTCAAAGCTAACTCCGCGAGCGGTCAGTCGGTGGCTGCACCGATGCCGCGCTGCACGTTCGAGTGCGAGCGGCCGTACGCGAAATAGATGATGATTCCGAGCCCCATCCAGACGAGCAGGCGGATCCACGTGTCGGGTGGCAGGGCAGCCATGAGCCCACCACAGATCAGGATGCCGAGAATGGGAACGAGCGGCACCAGCGGCGTCTTGAACGGACGGTGCATGTCCGGGCTTCGACGGCGAAGCACGATGACACCGCCGCACACAATGACGAATGCAAGCAGGGTCCCGATGGACACGAGCTCCCCGAGCAATGCGACCGGAAAGATTCCCGCCACGATCGCGGCGATCGTGCCCGTGACGATCGTAGTCACGTATGGCGTTCCGAATTTCGGATGCACCTTGCCGAATACCGGCGGAAGCAGCCCATCGCGCGCCATCGAGAAGAAGATTCGCGGCTGGCCCATGAGCATCACGAGCACGACGGACGCGAGGCCCATGATCGCGCCGATCTCCACCAGATACGTCAACCAGGAGAGCGCAGGAATGTTCTCCAGGGCGAACGCGACCGGGTGCGGCACGTTCAGCGTCGTGTAGTTCGCGACGCCCGTCAGCACCAGCGACATGAGGATGTAGAGCACTGTGCAGATAGCGAGCGACAGCAGAATGCCTACCGGCATGTCCTTTTGCGGATTTTTCGCTTCCTGCGCCGCGGTCGACACCGCGTCGAACCCGATGTACGCGAAGAAGACGACGCCCGCGGCTCGCACGACGCCGGACCAACCGAAGTCCCCGAATTTACCCGTGTTCGGCGGAACGAATGGGTGCCAGTTGGCGGTGTTCACGTACTTCAAGCCGAAGCCGATCACGAGAAGCACGATCGCGATCTTGACGAACACGATCACGTTGTTAAATCGCGCAGACTCCTTGATGCCGATGACGAGCAGAATCGTCATCGCCACGATCAATGCCACGGCCGGCAAATTCACGATGCCGCCGGGCACCCGCGTAAGGGTGTGCGTGCCTTCCACCGCGAGTGGCGCAGACATGAACGCCGCCGGCAGATCGATTCCGAGTCGATGCAGAAATGCGCCGAAGTAGCCCGACCAGCCTACGGCAACCGTTGCCGCGCCGAACAGATACTCGAGCACCAGATCCCACCCGATGATCCATGCGACGAACTCGCCGAGCGTGGCGTAGCCGTAAGTGTAGGCGCTGCCGGCGATCGGAATCATCGACGCGAACTCCGCGTAGCAGAGCCCAGCGAAGAGGCATCCCGCGCCCGCGAGAATGAAGGAGTAGACCACGGCGGGCCCCGCGTGCAACGCGGCCGCCGTTCCAGTGAGCACGAAAA
>JAQBQC010000536.1 GCA_028287205.1 Gemmatimonadota bacterium | reverse complement strand
GCCGCGGCGCGCGGAACACAAGCGCTAACAATTTGTTGAACCCGACACAAACGGACGAAGACGGACACTGACGGATGATGGCGAATTGAAGCGGTCCGTTTGTGTCCGTTAGTGTCCGTTTTTGTCGTTTCTCGCACTGTTAGTGCCGGCCAATGCGCGACGCGCCCCCTACAGCTCGAGCCGCTCCAGCCGCCGCAACGCTACGTTCAGCGGCACGAACGTGCACAGGAGGCAGAGCAGCGCCGCCAATCCGAATCCGACGTACATGTCCGCGGGATTCGGCACGCCACCGAATGCCTCCGCAGTGAGATAGCCGTACACCGGGCGCGCTTCGAGCAGCACCACCCCGCCGACCAGCCCCGCCGAGAGCATCATGAACACGAGGCCGCCGAACGACGTCGGAATCTGCGCGGCGTTCTCCGTGTCGTATTGAGGAAACACCGCGCCGAGCCCCAGCGCGAGCCCGGCGATCGCGAACGTGAGAAAGACGATCGTGAAGATCGACACGGCAAAGATGAACTGCGTCACCTGCAGCATGGCGTCGGTGACGCCCACGATTCCCACCGCGAGAATGAGCAGCGGCAGCGTGCCGATCCAGAACTTGGACCAGAGGAGCGCGCGCATCGGCAACGGGCTGGACTTGAGCAGCCAGAGCGTGCGTCCTTCCACGCTCACGGCGGGGAAGATGAATCGCGCGGCGATCGAGGCGAGCACGAAGCCCGCGAGCCCGAGATTCAGGAAGGGAATCGTGTTCACGAGAAAGGTCGTGATGCCCGCGCCGCTCAGCGGGAGGAACTTCACGTTGAACACGTACACGATCACCAGCACCGCGAGCAGGATCAGCTGCGACCACTGCGTCGTGTCCCGGAAGAACACGCGCACTTCCTTCATCACGAGCTCGCGCCGGAGAATGCCGAAGGGCTTGAGAATGAAGTGGCCCGCCCGTCGCACGATGCGGCCCCGTACCCAGCGCTGCGTGCTCTCCTGCGCTTTCGTGAATCCCGCCGTGTAGAGCTTCTGGTGGAGCAGCGAGCCCATCACGAGCGCAGCGCCGGCCGTCGTCCACAGCAGATAGAGCGCGAGCCAATCTGTGTTTCCCTCGAGCGACGACATGATCACTCGCTGCACCCATTCGCTGGGCAGGTACGGCGCGGTCGGCGTGCGCAGGAGCGCGATGAAGTCGACGAGCGACTGCAGCCCTTCCGGGCGCGCGAATTTCTCCGGGCGCAAGAGCCGAATCAGCAGCACGACCCCAGCGCCCGTGAGCACGGCGACGATGCTGAGAATGTCCTTCGTGCGGCGAGCGGGGAACGCGTTCACGAGCACGATCACAATCGCCGCGCCGGCACCCGCGGGGATGATCAGGAACGGAATGAAGGTGGCGACGGCGATGAACGGAAACATCAGCCCGCCCTGGTACACCCACCCGTAGGCCGCAAAGATCGGCACCGCCATCAGCGCGATCATCCAGCTCGAGTGGAGCATCGACTCGGTGAGCTTTGCGGCGTAGAGCGTCAGCCAGTTCACCGGTGCGGAGACCAGCAGCTCGAGATCCTTGGCGAGAAAGAACGTCGAGAGCGCGGTGATGATGTTCGACAGCAGCAGGATCATGAAGAAGCTGATGAACACGAGCCCCAGCACTTTCCCCGCGAGCAGCGCGCCGATCTCCGGCGTGTTGCGAAATACCGTGAGCACGCGCGTGAGTACGAAGAGCACGAAGCTCCAGAAGAGCAGCCCGATCGCCGCGACCACGGTCCATCGCCAGCCGTGGCTTCGCTCGCCCGTCTTGGACGCGCGGCTCACGGCCGTGAGCACCTTCGGCCGCAGCAGATGCCTGTACGACGGATTCGGCCGCTTGCCGCGCTGCGCTGGATCCGTCGCGCTCTCCACGATCTCGATGACCGCCTGTCGCCCCGTCGTGCGGCGCGGTCCTGTCACTTCGGCGCTCGTCCGTCGCGGGCCGCTGACGCCCTCAGGCATCGAGAACCTCGACCAGCTCGCGCGCGGCGTTCTCGCCGGTGAGTCGCAGGAACAGCTCCTCGAGCCCCTTCGCGCCCGCGCCCACGCTCTCGTACAGCTCGTCCATCGTTCCAGCAGCGCGAATGCGGCCGCCCTGGATGATCGCCACGCGATCGCACACCGTCTCCGCCACCTCGAGCGTGTGCGTCGACATCATGATCGTGTGCCCGCGCTTCGTGTACTCGCGGAAGAGATCCTTCAGAATGCGCGCCGCCTTCGGATCGAGCCCGACCATCGGCTCGTCGACCACGATCACCTTCGGCTTGTGCAGAAACGCGCTCGAGATGATCAGCTTCTGACGCATGCCGTGGCTGTAGCTCTCCACGAGCTCGTCGCGCCATTCGAGCAGGTCGAACAGCGTGAGCAGCTCCGTCATCCGCCGCTCGATCACGGGTCCATCCTGGCCGTACAATCCAGCCACGAAGCGCAGAAACTCGGCTCCGGTGAGCTTCTCGTAGATGAATGGCCGGTCGGGGATGTAGCCGAGCACCGCCTTGGCGGCGGTCGGATCCTTCGCGACGTCGATGCCGTTGATGTGCACCGTGCCCGCCGTCGGACGCAAGATTCCCGCGATCATTCGCAGCGTGGTCGTCTTGCCGGCTCCGTTGGGTCCCAGAAAGCCGAACAGCTGCCCGTGCGGCACGTCGAGATTGATCGCATCCACGGCAGTGAAGGTGCCGTACCGCTTGGTCAACCCTTTCAGCTGAATCATGTGATCAACGGTTTGTCGGAATGTGATGCGCTTTCTTCGCGGCGGAGCTGCGCTTCGCGTCAAGCGTCCAGTTCTGAAAGGCGAGCTCGTACGCGGTGCGTCGCAGCGTGAACGTGCCCATCGGTCGCGTTTCGATCGCGCGCCCGCGCTCATCGATCCAGCCGCTCACGAGCGTGGAGCCCTGCGGATCGAGCCGCCAGCCGCGCACCGTATCCTCGTGCGCCACGACCCAGGTGCCTCGCTCCTTGTCCAGCCTGGCGCTATCGGGAATCACGAACAGCGACTCGGCCCCAACCGCGAGCTGAATATCCTCGGGCGTGCCGGTGGTCGGATCGTAGATCGAGTACTTGTACGTGCGTCCGACCTTCGGTCGCGCGGCGAGTGCGAGCGCGAGCGGCACAGTGGTCGGCCAGAACACCGCGCGCTGTACGGACACTGTCGCCGTATCGGGATGCGTTTTCCCCGCCGCGGTGATCAGCTCGAGCAGCGTGTCCTGGCTCATCTTGCCGCTCACCCTGTACGGTCCGCGATCGCCGCCGAGCTCGAAGGTGAAGCTCGTGAGTCTGAGCCCCGGCGTGAGCGACACGCGCGCCCGCGCCGCGAAGCGCTTCGATGCCGCGGAGTCGGGCGAATCGATCACCATCACATCGCGCACGTTGATGCCTGTCGCGCTCGTGTCGATCGACGCGGATGCCCACCCCACTCGCGCATCGCCGTTCATCACCTCGTAGTACGCCGTCCCCGGCACGACGAGCAGCGCCGCCTCCATGAGCTGTTCGGGCTCGGCCACGAACAGCTCGCGTCTGGCGAGCAGGGCAAGCCCCACGAGCCACAGGAAGATGATTCCCGCTCCGAGCGATTCCCGACGCGTCATGGCGCGATCACGCGAGCGTCAACGACGTCTCGGCGTTGATCCACGTGAGATACTTCGCGAGTCCGGCCGTTACGGGCAGCGCGAGGAGCTCGGGCACCTTATAGGGGTGCAGCTCGGCGAAGGCGACCTCGAGGGAGTCCAGCCGCGCCGCGCGCGTCTTGAGATAGACGATGACTTCCGGCTCGTCCGCGATCTTGCCGTTCCAGCGGTAGAGCGACCGCACGCCGGGCACGATCTGTCCACAGGCGATCAGGCGCCGCTCGAGCAGGGTCCTGATGAGCGTGACGGCCTCATCGGCGCTTGCAACCGTGG
>JAQBQC010000513.1 GCA_028287205.1 Gemmatimonadota bacterium | reverse complement strand
CCTTGATGCGGCTGCGCAATTCGGCGAGATCGGAGTCGGGGAAGCTCATGTGAAACGGGCGAATATCGTCGGTGGCGGTGCCGGCCTGGCTTGCAACATCGGTCGGCGTCGCGGTCGTGACTCCAGTCATGGCTTCCAACCTCCTGTGAATTGCGAGTATACCCAAGTGGCTTCCGGCGACCGTTGCGGCGGCAGCACCGATGAAGCCACGGCGATCAAGATTGGACATGGTGGTCGGCTCCGTGCGCGGTTTGCGGAATCAGTTCTGAAGACGCGTGCTGCGAGAGGGATGACAATCGGAACGGATCCCTTCTGAGCGTTGATTACTCGACCGGACCTCGCGATGTGGTCAGCGAGCAAACAGTGCGGGTGCTGAACCGCCATGACGTCATACGCATCATGAGGGCGACTCTATTGGACGATGGTGTCGACGATACTTTGGTGTCGATCACCAGCACTCCAATCAACCGAGCATCGTGCGGCGCGGATCAGCCGAACGTGAAGACGAACGCCTCCGCGCCCGGATCGAGAAACTCGATCTCGAACTGTCGATCGACAATCGGACTCGGCTGCCGAATCAGCTGATACAGTCGCTGCTCGGCCACGGTGCCGTTACCCTCGGCGTCGACATCGCCGCCATGCGCCGCACCCGGAGCGGCACCATCGATGCGCACACGAAAGCGCACCGGTTTTCCCATCACCGACGGCCCCATCACCAGATGCACATCGCGCGCGTGAAATCGAAACACGATTCGACCGTTGGCCTTGTTCGAGATCGTGCCCTGCTTCCCTGCGGTCCAGTCACCCTCGAGGGCCCAGTGGTTGAGCTCGAGCTGCGCCGGTGCCGCGTAGACGTGCGACTTGCCCCGCGCCAGTCCGCCCGGCGATGAAAAATTCTCGGCGCGGTCGAAGCCGACGTAAGTCTCGCCCGTCTTGAGCGTGTTCCAATCGGCGCCGACCTCGGCGCCGTTCTCGTGGATCTGAGCGAGATCGGAGCCGATGCCCGTCTGCCCGGCCTCGGTGAGGAGCTGCTTGATGATTGCCTCCGACCGCTCGTAGTCGCCCTCGCCGAACTGATGATGCCGAATCTGCCCCTTCGCGTCGACGATGTAGAGCGCAGGCCAATAGTGATTGTCGAACGCCTTCCAGATTGCGTAGTCGTTGTCGATGGCGGTGGGATACACCACTCCCATTTGCTTCGAGGCGAGGCGCACGTTGTCGATATTCTTTTCGAACTCGAACTCGGGCGTTTGCACGTTGATCACCACCAACCCCTGATCCCTGTACTTCTCGGCCCACGCGCGCACGTGAGGGAGTGTGCGAAGCCAGTTGATGCAGGTGTAGGTCGAGAAGTCGATCAGGACCACTTTGCCGCGCAAGGCAGCGGGCGTGAGCGGCTGCGAGTTGAGCCATAGCGTCGCTCCGGCGAGCGATGGCAGATCGCCTTCGACCGGAAGCGGGATCGATGCCGAAGTCATAGAGTGCGTCACGGGTTTGCTCACGGCTGAGGTATGCATCGCGATCCCGATCGTGCCGACGAGAACCGAGACGAGTAGAAGCTGTATTGCTCTCATGATCGATCCCCTCGAGTTGGTACAGCGCGAGCGCACACCACTAGTTCATGAAATCCCGTACGAGCTGCGAGATCTGATCGGCCGCGGTGTCGAGCGCGAAGTGACCCGCATCGAGCACGTGGACTTCGGCGTTCGGCACGTCGCGCCGATAGGCCTCCGGCTCCGATAGCTCGAACGACAAATCGTGTTTTCCCCAGAGCACGAGGAGGCGAGGCTGCTTCTCGCGCATCCACGCCTGCCACGCTGGATAGGACTCGACATTCGTGCGGTAGTCGTAGAACAGATCGCTTTGTATGTCGGCCTGGCCGGGCTGGTTGAGAAAGGCAAATTCATCGGTCCAGAGATCCGCGTCATAGCGTTCGACGTCGGGGTCGCTCCCGACATGACGCGTTCGCGTCGTCGCCAATGACAGGAGATTTGTGCGAAGCGCGCTCTCGTTGGCGGCGCGATCGGCCCAGAAGGCGCGCCTCGGTTTCCAATTCGCGCCCAGACCTTCGTTGTGGGCAACGGCATCCTGGACGATGAGTGCTTCGATCCGCTCGGGATGCGCCAGGGCCATGCGAAAACCCACCGGTCCGCCGTAGTCCTGCATGTAAAGAGTGTAGCGCAGGAGCCCGAGCTCCTCGGTGAAGTGATTCATGATCGCCGCGTAGTGATCGAACGTGTACGCGAAATCTTTTGGGTTCGGCCAGTCGCTGTGTCCGAAGCCCGGATAGTCGGGCGCGACGAGGTGATAGCGATCGGAGAGCCGCGCGAAGAGAGGCTCGAACATCCGCGATGATGAGGGGAGCCCGTGAAGCAGCAGAAGCGTCGGGGCGCCACTCGGCCCGGCCTCCCTGTAAAAGATCGAGAGGCCGTCTATCTGGGCGGTGCGATAGGACGTCGGATGTTGCGTGAGACCATCCCCTTCTCGCTCCTTCCCAGCCACCTCGAAAATCAATTCCAGCTCGACCGGAGCACCCAGCGGGAGACTCGCGACGCCATACACCAAACGTGACGGGCTCTTCTCGTCTCCAAAGACGTCTCGCAGCAAATCAGACGCCGCGTCGGCGACCTTCGGCTGCTCGCGAACATCGCCCGAGGTGGCCACCGACACGCCGAGCCGCACGATCCGCGTCACTCTGTCGAGCGATCCCAGGTGTTGGCGAGCGACGGCGAGTGCGTTGAGCGCCGCGAGGCGAGCCGCCTTGCGTCCCGCTTCGACATCGAGCTCCGCGCCGACGCGGCCGACGAACTTCGCTCCGTGCCCTTCCGTGGGAAGCATCCCGCTCAGATAAAGCAGGTTCCCCGCCTGCACCGCTTCGACATAAGTGCCGAACGGCTCGGGCGGCGCCGGAAGCTCGACGCCAAGCTCCCTCAACCGCTGCTCAGCGCTCGCCGTCCGGGAGACTTCAGTAGCCGTCGACATCGATCACTGCCTGGGCAAACTCCTGCGGAGCTTCTTGGGGCACGTTGTGACCAATGCCGTTCAAGATTCGATGCGAGTACTTGCCCGAGAATTTTTTTGCATAGGATGCTCCGTCCGCGGCCGCGCCGTCGAAATCACTGCCGATGGTGATCGCGGGAACGGTGATCACGGGAGACTGGAGCAGTCGCTGTTCGAGCTCGTCGTAGCGCGGCTCGCCCTCGGCGAGACTGAGCCGCCAGCGGTAATTGTGGATGACGATGTTGACGTGGTCCGCGTTGTTGAAGGACGCCGCGGTACGATCGAACGTAGCATCGTCGAAGTTCCATTTCGGTGACGCAAGCTTCCATATGAGCTTGTTGAACTC
>JAQBQC010000484.1 GCA_028287205.1 Gemmatimonadota bacterium | reverse complement strand
CATGAGATTCACGGATGCGTCCTCGACGCCGGGCTGCTGCGCGAGCGCTCGCTGCACGTGCGCCTGGCAGGCTGCGCACGTCATCCCGGTGACGGGGATGCGGATCTGCTCGCGATGCGCGGCTGTGCCCGCGCCGGACGCGCCCGCACCGATGGTCGCCGTCGCCACAGCTATCTCGGCGCTCCCGCGCTTTTCACTCGCGCCGGGTAGCCCGCGTTGCTCACGGCGGCGGCGATCTTGTCAGGCGTGGTCTCCGTGGCGTCGTACGCGAGCGACGCCGACCCAATCGCCACGCCGTCCACGTGCACGCCGGGCGCGGCCGCCAGCGTCTGCTTCACACGTGCAACACAGTGGCCACAGCTCATTCCATCGATCGTAAGTGTCAGCTTGTCCATGAGCTCCTCGAGAAGTGCGAAGATCCGATACCCCCTACCCGTATCAACTTCGATACCCCCTTCCCCTATGTCAAGTCGCAGGCGACCGTGCGTGCAATTCGATGACTCAGTCATCGAATGCTGAGCCCACTGTTGACGTGGCATCTCAGGAGGGATACCCTATCCCCTTACACCGTAGCGCTCTACCTCTTCCGGGGAGGAGTCTGTGGCGATTTGGATCCTTGGGTTGGCGATTGTCATCGCGGGCAGCGCCGTCGTCGTCGCACTCCTGCGGCGGCCCGCAGCACGGCAGTCACCGGTGGTGTCGGATCCCCACCTGGTGCACATCGAGCAAACACATCTGCACGTCATCGATCGCGGAGAAGGCCGCGCTGTGGTCGTGCTGCAGGGCGACGATGGCGATGCGTCCGACTTCATGGCGCCGCTCCTCGCCCGCGTCGCCTACGACTTCCGCGCACTGCTGATCGATCGGCCCGGCTGCGGCGGGAGCGATCGGTCGTGGCACGAATCGACACTCGATTCGCAAACTCGCATCATCCGGCTCGCCCTTCGCGAGCTCGGCGCCGAACAGCCTTTGCTCGTCGCGCATTCGTGGAGCGCGGTCGCGGCACTCGCGCTCGCCCTGCGCTACCCCGACGACATTGCCGGATTGGTGCTCATCAACCCGCTCTGCTACGCCGACGCCTCCATCCGCGCGACGGATCCGCAGATCCGCGTGGTGAGCCGCCTCGGATCGATCGTCGCGCCGATGGTCGGCCGGCCGGCGCACGACGCCGCCCTTCGCGCGAAATTCTCCCCGGAGCCGGTTCCCTTCGCGGAATCGCTCGTGCCGCTCCGCGAGGCTGCGACGATCCGCCGCCCGAGCGAGCGCCGTCGGCTGACGCGCAACACCGCGTCACTTCGCTCGGCCGCGGGACTCGTCACGCGCTACGGCGACATCGAGATGCCCGTCGTGATCGTCGTCGGCGACGGCGATCGCGTCGCATCGCCGTCGCGCCACGGATATCGGCTGCACAATCAGGTGCACCACTCGCACCTCGTCGTGCTCCCGCGCGCGGGCCACATGATTCAGCTCACTCGCCCCGACTCGGTGATGGAGTCCATTCACCAGGGCTGGTCGCTTGCCCACGAACGGGCCGAAGCGGGACGATAGAGCCTCGGACGCCGGAGATGGGGTTATCTTTACCCCATGCAGATAGACATCACTCCGGTCAAGACCGAGGGGCTCGAGCGCCTCCTCGAAGTGTCCGTCCCGCTTCCTGAAGTGAAGGAGGCCGAGGATCGGGCCGCGAAGCGATACGCGGGCCAGGTGCGGCTCCCCGGCTTTCGGCCGGGCAAGGCGCCGGCGGGCATGGTGCGGAAAAAGTTCGCCGCGGCCATTCGCCAGGAAGCCATCGAAGGACTCGTGCAGGCGGCATTCAAGGAAGTCATCGACCGCGAGAAGCTCGACCTCGCGACGCAGCCGCACATCCACGACCTCAAGGCAGAAGATGGACAGCCGCTGACGTTCCAGCTGCACCTCGAGATCCGTCCATCCATCGAGCTGCCGCACACGTCCGGCTTCAAGGTCACGCGCACGTCGAAGCCGGTCACCGACGACCAGCTCCGCGAGCAGGTCGAGACGCTGCGCGATCAGCGCGCGGCGTGGGCGCCCGTGAGCGAGCGTCCGCTGCCCGGCGACATGGTCACGGTGCAGCTGGCGACCGCCGAAGATGACGGCACCATGCCCGAGGGCAAGGAGTATCGGCTCGTGCTCGGCGGTGAGCAGGCGATTCCCGGAATCGAAGAGCTCATCATGGAGACGCAGCCCGGCGAGTCGACCGAGCGGCCCGTGAAGTGGCCCGACGACTTCCCGGACGAGGCGCAGCGTGGCAAAACCAAGAAGGTGCGCGTCACTCTTACGGACGTGAAGCGCAAGTCGCTCCCCGATCTCGACGACGCGTTCGCGCGCGAGGTGGGCGACTTCGATTCACTCGATGCACTCAACGCCACCGTTCGCGAGGATCTCGCGAAGCACGCGGAGCACGAAGCGGATTCGGAAATGCGGCAGAAGCTGATCGACGAGCTGCTCGCGGCGAATCCGTTCGACGTTCCGCCGAGCTGGGTGAACCAGCTCGTGCAGGCGTACGGAGAGGCGTATCAGATTCCCGAGAGCGAGCGAGAGAAGTTCGCTTCTGAGTTTCGACCCATGGCCGTGCGGCAGGTTCGTCGCGATCTCGTGATCGAGACGATCGCCGCACGCGAAGGACTCGCAGCAACCGAAGCCGATATCGACGAGCGGGTGGCGGACGTGGCAGCGAAGCGCGGCGCGGAGCCTGGACAGGTGTACGCGTCGCTGCAAAAGGCCGGGCGACTCAAGGAGCTCGAGCGAAGCATCACCGAGGACAAGGTGTTCGCCTGGCTGAGTGAGAAGAACCTGATAGAGCACGCGTAGCGCCGGTTGTTTCCGGACGCTCCCCCATTTCTCTCAGAACGAGAAACGCAGATGTCCATCTATCCCCCGTACGTCATCGAACGGTCCAGCCGTGGCGAGCGCACGTACGACATCTTCTCGCGGCTCCTCATGGACCGCATCATTTTCCTCGGCACGCCGATCAACGATGATGTCGCCAACATCATCATTGCCCAGCTGCTGTTCCTCGATGCGGACAATCCCGAGCGCGACATCAACATCTACATCAACTCTCCGGGCGGCAGCGTGAGCGCGGGGATGGCGATCTACGACACGATGCAGTTCCTCAATGCACCAATTCGCACGATCTGCATGGGGATGGCAGCGAGCATGGGAGCGTTCCTGCTCGCGGCGGGTGGACCGGGCAAGCGCATGGCGCTTCCGCACGCGCGCATCATGATTCACCAGCCATCGGGCGGCGCGCAGGGAACCGCGGCCGACATCGAGATTCAGGCGCGCGAGATTCTGTATCTGCGCGCGAAGATGAACGAGCTGATGGCCAAGCACACGGGCCGGCCGGTGGAGCAGATCGAGCGAGACATCGATCGGGATCGCTTCATGAGTGCCGAAGAAGCCAAGGAATACGGGATCATCGATGCGGTGATCGCGCAGGAACGAGCACTTGTTCCCGCGGAGAAGAAGGCAGTCTTGTGAAAACATTCACAAGGTTGTCAAGTCGTTGACCGGCTCGCGGGGGGCGTGTTAACTAATAGCGCCTCCCCCGTGCCCAGCTCCTGCCCGGCTTCCCGTACACCCGCTCCTACTCGCCTTCGCGGATGCCCATGAGTCACGATAAACACCTGCGTTGTTCTTTCTGCGGAAAGTCCAAAGACTCCGTCCGAAAGTTCATCTCGGGCCCTTCGGTCTACATCTGCAACGAGTGCATTTCTCTCTGCAACGAGATCCTCGCGGAGGACGAAGAGAGGGAGGTAGCCGAGGCGATCACGCAGGTCCCCACTCCGCAAGAGATCAAGGATGTGCTGGACCAGTACGTGATCGGGCAGGAGCGAGCGAAGAAGGCACTCGCTGTCGCCGTCTACAATCATTACAAGCGTATCAACTGCACCACCGGGCGCGACGATGATGTCGAGCTCGACAAGTCGAACATCCTGCTCATGGGTCCCACCGGCGTCGGCAAGACGCTCCTCGCCCAGACGCTCGCGCGCATCCTCGATGTACCCTTTACGATCGCCGACGCCACAACGCTTACGGAAGCGGGCTACGTCGGTGAAGACGTCGAAAACATCCTTGTGCGCCTGCTTCAGGCTGGCGAGTTCAACGTCGCAGAGTGCGAGCGCGGAATCGTCTACATCGACGAGATCGACAAGATCGCGCGCAAGAGCGAGAACCCGAGCATCACGCGCGACGTGTCCGGCGAAGGCGTGCAGCAGGCGCTCCTCAAGATCCTCGAGGGCACCGTTGCTTCGGTTCCGCCGCAGGGCGGCCGCAAGCACCCGCAGCAGGAATACATCCAGATCAACACGAAGGACATTCTCTTCATCTGCGGCGGCGCCTTCGA
>JAQBQC010000475.1 GCA_028287205.1 Gemmatimonadota bacterium | reverse complement strand
TCGAGCGTGTTCACGTCGGTGAAGAACGTCTTCTTCCCGCAGAGTGGCGTGAAGAAGAACGGCGCACCGGATGCGGCCGAGGTGCAGGGCGAGCCGGGCACCGCGCTCGCGTCGACGCCCGAGACGTACACGGCGCGCGACATGGCCATTCTGCTCGCCTGGCAGGTATCACTCATCGGCGGGCTGTCGTGGGCCATCGGATGGTGGGCCTATCCGGTGCTCTGGCTCCTTCCCGTGTTCGTGTTCACGTACCTCGGCGACAACCTCCGCTCCTTCGTCGAGCACTCGCATCCGGAGTCCGACGCAAAGGCGGACGAGCACCGTCTCGTCACGTTCATCAGCAACCGCCTCGAGCGGCTGTTCGTCGCGCCGATGAACATGAACTACCACGCGTCGCATCATCTGTGGGTGAGCATTCCGTACTATAACCTGCCCGCCGCCGATCGCCTGATGCGCGAGCATCCCGGGTCCGCGGCACTCGAATGGCGGCGCAGCTACGTCGGCTATCTGTGGCGCTACATGCGCGCGATGCCGCTCGAGGAGTGCAAGGGAGGCCAATGACGACCACCACTGCGCCGTTCACTCGCTTCGGTCCCCCGCTCACGGCCGCGACGCCCGAGCTCTCAGTCGTGATGCCGTGCCTCAACGAGGCGGACACGATTGCCATCGTCATCGAGAAAGCGCAGCGCGCGATCGGCGCGAACGACATCAGTGCCGAGATCGTGATCGCGGACAACGGCAGCACGGATGGCTCGCAGGAGATCGCGCGCAAGCTCGGCGCGCGGGTGATCGCGGTCGATCAGCGCGGGTACGGTGCGGCCCTGATGGGCGGCATCAACGCGGCGCGCGGCACGTACGTGATGATGGGCGACGCGGACGACAGTTACGATTGGGGCGAGATCCCGCGCTTCCTGGCCAAGCTGCGCGAGGGCTTCGATCTCGTGCAGGGATGCCGCCTCGAGACGGGCGGCGGCACCGTGAAGCCGGGTGCGATGCCATTTCTGCATCGCTGGTGGGGGAATCCCATGTTCAGCGCCCTGGCGCGCTGGTGGTTTCGGACGCCGATCCACGACATCCACTGCGGCATGCGCGCGTTTCGACGCGACATGTGGCTCTCGCTCGATCAGCGCTGCACCGGAATGGAGTTCGCGAGCGAGATGGTGATCAAGGCGAGCCTCTTCCAGGCGAAGACGGCCGAGATCCCGATCACGCTGAGCCCCGATGGCCGCACGTCGCATCCACCGCATCTCAAGACGTTTCGCGATGGCTGGCGCCATCTGCGATTCTTTCTGCTGTTCTCGCCGCGCTGGCTGTTCCTGATGCCCGGACTCGCGCTGATCCTCGCGGGTACGGCGGGCTACGCGCTCGCGATGCCGCGACTGAGCATCGGCAAGATGACGTTCGACGTCCACACGCTGCTGTTCGCAAGCCTCGCGATCATCTGCGGCTACCAGTCGATCGCGTTCGCGCTCATGACGAAGGTGTTCGCGATCATGGAAGGGCTGCTGCCCGAGGATCCGCGGCTCAATCGCTTCTTCGCGCTCGTCAATCTCGAGAGCGGACTGTCCGTGGGCGCGCTCGGCATGGTCGTGGGGCTCGGGCTGCTCGGCGGCGCCGTGCACCAGTGGTCGAGCGCGGACTTCGGCGCGCTGAATTACGAGCACACGATGCGCTGGGTGATTCCGGGCGTGATGCTCACCGCGCTCGGCTTCCAGACCATCCTGTCGAGCTTCTTCGCCAGCCTGATGGGCATGCGCCGCCGATGAACGCGTCCGCCATGCAACCTTCAGCGAACGCCGAGTTCGACGCCTACGCGGACAACTACGACGAGGCGCTGGCGATGGGACTTTCCATCACCGGGGAGCCGAAGGAGTACTACGCGTCGGAACGCGTATGGTGGGTAGCGAAGCGGCTCGCAAGGGCGAAGTGGCCGGTGCGCACCGTGATGGACTTCGGTTGCGGCACCGGCTCCGGCGTTCCCTTCCTGTTCGACGGACTCGACGCGAAGCTCGTGCACGGTGTCGACGTGTCGGCTGCGTCGCTCGAGACCGCGCGCAAGATGCACAAGCGCGACGGCACCACCTTCGCGATGATCGAGGATCCGATCGGGCCCACGTTCGATCTCGCGTTCTGCAACGGTGTCTTCCACCACATTCCGGTGGCCGAGCGACACACGGCGGCTGAGTACGTGTACAATGCGCTGGTGCCGGGCGGGATGTTCGCGCTGTGGGAGAACAACCCCTGGAATCCGGGGACGCGCTACATCATGAGCCGCGTCCCGTTCGACAGAGACGCGATCGTGATGACGCCGTTCGAGACGCGGCGCCTGCTGCGCGATGTGGGATTCGACATCGTGCGCACGGATTTCCTGTTCGTGTTCCCGCATCTGCTGCGCGCGCTGCGCCCGCTCGAACGGTTGCTCGCACCGCTCCCGCTGGGCGGGCAGTACCTCGTGCTCGCACGAAAGCGGTGACCTCCCTGCTTTCCCGCCGGCAATCGCCGGCGAGCGCTCGATGACCGACACAACAGCTCTTCTCGTCCTTCTCCTCACCGCGTTGCTGGGGCGCTTCATCACGCTGCCGCGCGCCGTCGATGGCGCGACGCGCGCGCTCGATGCGCGCTGGACGCCCGTGGTGATCGGCGTCATCACCGCGGCGTTCATGACGTGGCTATGGGGCGGGCTCGATCAGGTCGCGGTCGTCCACGACGAAGCTGCGTATCTGCTGCAGGCGAAGATCTACGCGAGCGGACGCTGGACGGCACCGGGGCTGCCGCTGCCGGAGTTCTTCGAGCAGTACCATGTTTTCGTCACGCCGATTCTCACGCCGAAGTATCCGCCGGGACATGCGTTCGTTCTCATTCCGGGACTCTGGCTCGGTCTTCCCGGTCTCATGCCGGTGCTGCTGCTCGGTTTGTGTGGCGCGCTGGTATACGAAGTTGCGCGCAGGCTCGCGAACCCGTGGGTGGCGCTGCTCGCGTGGTTTCTGTGGATGACGGCGCCGGGTATCATGGACTTCGAGCCCGGATACCTCTCCGAGACATCGACGAGCGCGCTCTGGATGCTCGGCTGGTACGCGCTGCTGCGCTGGATGGAGAACGAGCAGCCAAAGTGGCTCGGGTGGCTCGCGTTCTCGATGGGGCTCGGATTTTTGAGCAGGCCGGTGACGATGGTCATCTTCGCGCTGCCGGTGGCGGTGGTCGTGCTGCGACGAATCGCGAAGCGGGACGCGTGGAAGGAGCTGCGCCTGCCATTCGGCATCGGCTTCATCTTCATCGGCATCTGGATGCTCTGGAGCCAGCGCACGACCGGGAATCCGCTCAACGCGCCGTACGGACTGTACTCGCGCTACTACTTCCCGGACGACGTGATGGGCTTCGGGCTCACGGGGCAGCAGCCACTGCGCCCGCTCAACGCGGACATGGCGTTGTTCAACGAGTACGTGAAGATCCTGCACAAGGACTACACGCTCGCAGCGCTGCCGTACAATCTGCGCGAGCGGATCATCGCGATCGCGGCGAACATGTGGGCGACGCGCGCGATGCTGTTGCCACTCGCTGCTCTCGCGCTGATCACGACGAGCGCGCCGATCTGGTTCGCGCTCGGCACTGCGCTGCTCCTGGTGCTCGCGTATCTGTGCGTGGGCCACGCTCCGCAGTGGACCGTGTACTACGTGGAAATTCAGCCTGTGCTCGCCTTCCTGACGGCGGCGGCGTGGTGGCGCGTGGCAAGCGTGCTGTCGAGCAGGAAGGTCGCGTGGCCGCTGCGCGAGCTGCCGGCCGTATCATCAGGCGCCGTGTTCGCGATGCTCCTGGGCACGCTCATGCTCTTCCCCTACAGCACGCGGATGGTGAACTACATTCGGCTGAACAAGGCCGAGGGGTCGGCGTATCACCGCAATTTCCGCGACCTGGTAAAACTCGTGCCGGGTGAGCGGAACATGGTGTTCATCCGCTACGCGCCGAATCACAGCCCGCACATGAGCCTCGTGACCAACGAGCCCGATCTGGCGAACGCGCGAGTGTGGACCGTCTACGATCGCGGCGCAGACAACATCCGCCTGATCAGGCTCGATCGTGCGCGCACACCGTGGCTGTTCGACGACGAGCATCGCGTGCTGGTTCAGCTCGACTCCACGGGTACGCCGATACGGGATCGCGCGATTCGCGAGCCGGGGACGCGGTACTAGCCCACCGACGCGACCTCGCGCTCCTCCTTCGCCAGATCCGCCGAAACCCCATCGCCCTCGCGCTCCGTGAGCAATCGCGATCCGCGCTGGTACGTGAGATACGAGTAGGCCCACTCGATGAGCACGATCACGCGATTGCGGAAGGTCGCGAGATACATCAGGTGGACGAGCAGCCAGAACCACCACGCGATCTGCCCGCGCAGCTTCACCTTCCCGATCTCGGCGATCGCGCGGTAGCGGCCGATCGTGGCGAGGTTTCCCTTGTCGCGATACTTGAACGGCAGCGTGGGAAGCTCCGCGAGTATTCGGCGAATGTTCTTCGCGGCGAGCTTGCCCATCTGGTTCGCCGCCGGCGCGACCGCCGGCACCAGCTCGCCATTCTTGTACGGCACCGCAGCAAGATCTCCCGTCACGAAGATGTGCGGCGCGCCCGGCACCGAGAGATCCGGCTCGACGATCACGCGTCCCGCGCGGTCGAGTGGCACGTCGAGCGAGCGCGCGAGTGGCGACGCCTGATTGCCCGCCGCCCACAGCACCGTTCGGGTCGGAATACGCTCGTCGCCGACGTACACGGCATCCCTCTCGATGCGCGTGACGACCGCATTCAGACAAACTTCGACCCCGAGCCCCCTCAAATCGCGTAGCGCGCGTTCGGCGAGGTCGGGCCCGAAGGCCGTGAGCAGCCGCGGTCCGCCTTCGAGGAGAACGATCTTCGTCGTGCGCGGATCGAAGTTGCGGAAGTCGTCGAGCATGGAGTGGTGCGCGATGTCCGGAAGTATTCCCGCGAGCTCCACGCCGGTGGGACCGCCACCAACGACCACGAAGCGCAACCACGATTCCCGGTCCTCCGGCTGTGCCTTCTCCGCCTCCTCGAACGCGATGAGAAATCGGTGGCGCACCTTGAGCGCATCCTCGAGGCTCTTGAGTCCCGGGGCCAGCGGCTCCCACTCATCGTGGCCGAAGTACGCGTGGCGCGCACCCGACGCGACGACGAGATAATCGAACGGAAGCGCCACCCTTCCCTTGTCGGCGAACACCACGCGCTTCTCGAC
>JAQBQC010000470.1 GCA_028287205.1 Gemmatimonadota bacterium | reverse complement strand
GCCAGCGCCACCTTGAAGGCGTTGTGCCTGTGCGTGACCGCGCCGCGAAGCGCGATGTCCGCGGCGGCGGCAAAGGCCGCCGGCGCCGCCCGCTGTCCCACGAGCACGTGCTCCGCCTCGTGCGATCGCCATGGCTTCGGGCCCACACCGCCCATCGCGATGCGCGCGCCGCGAATCTTCGAGTCGTCCAGATCGAGCGCGACCGCCGCGGAGGCGAGCGCGAACGCGTAGCTCGCGCGATCGCGCACCTTCAGGTAGAGCGAGCGCGTCGCGAACGGAAGCGCGGGAATATCGATGGCGGTGATGAGCTCACCGTGCCGCAGGGTCGTCTCCCGCTCCGGATGCGAGCCCGGGAGCACGTCGAAATCGGCGAAGGGAATCGCGCGCTCGCCGTTGTGAGAGTCGCGCGACGATCCGCGCACCCGCACGATCGCGTCGAGCGCGATGAGCGCCACTGCGAAATCCGAGGGATGCGTGGCGATGCAGTGCTCGCTCGTGCCGAGAATGGCGTGCGTGCGGTTGAAGCCGTGGAGCGCCGAGCATCCGCTGCCGGGCTCGCGCTTGTTGCAGGGAGTCGCCGTATCGCGAAAGTACGGACAGCGCGTGCGTTGGAGGATATTGCCGCCCATGGTCGCCATGTTGCGCAGCTGTCCCGAGGCTGCGAGCAGGAGCGACTGGCTCACCACGGGGAATCGCTCGCGCAGGCGAGGATTCCACGCGACGTCGCTCATGCGCGCCAGCGCGCCGAGCCGAATGCCGCCGCCGGGCAGCTCGCTCACCTGGGCGAGCGACGCATTCTCGCGATTCAGCGCATTGATGTCGACGAGGTGCGTGGGCGTCTCGACGTCGAGCTTCATCAGATCGATCAGCGTGGTCCCGCCCGCCACGTAGTGCGTGGATGGAGCAGCGCCCGCGCCGATGGCGTCGTCGATCGACGAGGCCAGCGTGTAATCGAAGGAGATCATCGGTCCCCTCCGTTCGACTTGCGGTTGCTGGTGCTCAACGTTCCTCGCCGAACCTCCTGAATCGCCGCAACGATGTTCGTGTACGCGCCGCATCTGCAGATGTTGCCACTCATCGCCTCGCGCACGTCGCCATCCTCGCTGCCCCACGGCTCCTTCACCATGGCGGATGCGGACATGATCTGTCCTGGCGTGCAGTAGCCGCACTGGAAGCCATCGTGCGTGAGAAACGCCTCCTGCATCGGATGCAGCGCGTCACCCGACGCGCCCGCGCTCTGTGCCAGCCCTTCGATTGTCGTGATCGGCTTCCCTTGCTGCATCACCGCGAAGGTCAGGCACGACAGTACGCGCCGTCCATCGACGTGAACCGTGCACGCGCCGCACTGTCCGTGGTCGCATCCCTTCTTGGTTCCCGGCATTCCCGCGTAGTCGCGCAGGGCATCGAGCAGCGTCACGCGCGGCTCGAGCTGCAGCGACAGATCGCGGCCGTTCACGTTGAGCCGCACGGGAATCGTATCGGCAGGCGCTGGCGGCGCGCCTGCAAGAGTCTGTGCCTGCATGTCGGCGCGTCGGGTGAAAGGAAGGAAGGCAATAGCGAAGCTCGCGGCCATCGCAGTGGCGACGAACTCGCGTCTCGTCCACGTGCCGCTGGCGTGCTCCATCTCGTGCGTGGACGTCGCGAGCGCGATATCATCCGGCAGCACGAATCGCTCGCCCGCCACATGCCGCCAACGAACGACGCCGGCCGCATCGATCACGAAGACTGCCGGTCCTTCGCGAACGCCGTAGCGCTTCGCGAGCTCGGCGCCGCCGTCGGCGATCACTGGAATGGAGAGCTCAGTATCCGCGAAGGCGAGCGCTCGCCACGCGCCGTCGTGCTCGACGCGCAGCAGATGCGCACCGGCGAGCCCCGGAAGCCGCGCGATGAGTCGATTGTATTGCTCGATGTGCTCAGTAGCGGCCGGATCCCAGTGCGCGGACGAGAACACGAGCACGATGGGCGAGCCCCGAAAATCCTTCAGCGAGATTCGACGCCCGCCGGCATCGATCTCATCGAGCTCTGGAGCGAGCTCGCCTGCCGCTGGAGCGCGCGTCGATATGGAACGCGCAGCGGTGTCCGTCTCCAGCGACGAGCGAAAATATGTCATGCCGATGGGCCCGGTTCAGCGATGGCGAGTCATGGAAAGAGCCGCCTGTATCGATTTCGAAGCGAGCGAACTGCTGCAGAGTGCATGCCGGAATCGACGCGCGAAGCGGGCCGGTCCGGCATGTCAGCGATTCTTTATTACGCCCGCCAGCTTCAACACGCCCGCTCTGATTTCCGCCTCGCCGAAGGCCGCATAGCCGAGCAGTGCGTTCATCGCTAAGTGGGCGATGGTTGCAGTGCAGGCCCTCTGGACGGTTTACTTCTGTGTGCACACGCATCCCGCGTTTACGAGCATCTACTATCCCGTCATCTCCACGCCGTTCGCCGCGGCACTTGCGCTCGCAACGGTCGATGCGTCGGCGCCGAGCGTCGACGCGCTCCTGTTTCGCTCGCCAACAGTGCGCGTCGCGTGAGCACACCAACTCCGGTGCGCAACGGCGTACGCGCCTGGCTCGTGCTGATTCTGCTGTCGCTCATCTGGGGAAGCTCGTTCATACTGATGAAGGAAGGACTCGAGGGCTTCGATGCGCTGCAGCTCGCGCTCATCCGCATGAGCGTTGCCGCCCTCTGTCTCTTCCCGCTCGCGCTCCGCCACCTGCGCGAGCTCGGCCGGCGCGAGATCGCGCTGCTGCTCGTTGTCGGGCTCACCGGCAACGCGCTTCCCGCCTTCCTCTATGCGAAGTCGGAGACCGTGCTTCCATCGGCGGTGGTCGGCGTGCTCACCTCGATGACGCCCATCTTCTCGCTCCTCGTAGCGTGGCTCTTCTTCGGCCAGCGCTTTCCACGCGCAAACGTCATTGGGATAGCGGTGGGGCTCGCGGGCGCCATCGCGCTCGCGATGGCCGGCAGCCCCCAGGCCGGCCGCTCGACGAATCTCGCCTTCGCGGGGCTCGTGCTGCTCGCCACGATCTCCTACGGCGTCAACGTGAATCTCGTGAAGGGATTTTTCTCGCAGCGGAATTCCGTGCTCGTGACCTCGATCGCGCTATCCACCGTGGGATGGCCCGCGCTGAAATACCTGCTTGCGGGCACCAGCTTCATCGAGACCGTTCGCACCAATCCCGCGGCCCCCGCGGCATTGGCGTACATCGCCATCCTCGGCGCGTTCGGCACCGCACTGAGTGTGCTGCTCTTCAATCAGCTGCTCAAGGACGGCACGATCATCTTCGCGACGTCCGTGACGTACACGATCCCGATCGTCGCAGTGCTCTGGGGGATCGTGCTGCACGAGGAGTTCACGACGCTGCACGCGGCAGCCTTCGCCGTGATCCTCGCCGGTGTTTGGCTCGCGAATCGACGCTCCGTCGCCCCGGCGCGCGCCGCTCAGCAGCCGCTACACGGGGCGGACGCCACCACCTGATCGCTCTTACACAACGCTCACACGCGGCGCATTGATCGGCGGCGTCACGCGCGGCAAGCTGGGATCACGAGATAGGCGCGCGTTGTCCCGACGCAACCGTGAACAGGTGAGCGAATGTTCGGACCGATGCTGCTGGCGCTCCTCTGCGGCGCGCCGTGCACCACTCCAGCCGCCGCCGACAGCGCGACCACGTGGCGCTACGATCTTCGTGCCGGCGATCATCTCGTCTATCGCGAGCTGTTTCGTCAGGAGATCGACGGGCGCGAGGTGTACGGATTGTCGGCTGGGCGCGACAAGCCGTTCGGCACGCCGTTCGTGAGTGCCGCACGGTACGAGTGGACATCGCATCTGCTCGTCCCGAGCGCTGGCGCGGATCGCATGCTCGTGGGCGTGCAGCGCAACCGCACGCGCGACGACAGCATCTCGACATCGCTGGACACCTCGAGCGCCCTCTCCACGTACGAGCGCGCGCGGCTGCAATCGCGGTTGCGCGGGCGCGCGCGCCTCGCGCAGGCGAATGTGCTCACCACGAACGGCGGCGCGATGCAGCCGTGGACCCCCCGGCGCGAAATGCGCAGCAAGATCCTCTGGGATGCGTTCGAGCTCCCCTCGCTTCCCACCGCATCGGTGCGCATCGGCGATCGCTGGGAGTCCACCGATCCGTTCGCATTCGAGATGCACGTCACGGGAGCCGACACAGTGGGCGGTGAGCGCTGCTATCGCGCCGAAGGATTCTCGAGCGGCGAGGTGCTGATCCCCCGCCAGGCCGCGGATTCGACCGCCCTCCATCTGCGGTTCTGGTACTGCCCCGGTACGCACGTGGTGAAGCGCCTGGAGCTCGAAGGCACGTACCCCGACGTGAACTACTACAAAGTGCACGAGACGGTGGTGCTCGAGCTGCAGGAGCGCAGACACGGTGAATCGATGGCCGAGTGGCTGCGCAGCGCGGAGCTGCGACAGGGCGCGCTGTCCGCCGTCGCACTTGGCGACAGCACCACTATCGCATCGGCGCTCGGCACACCGGGGCTCGATTCGATCTACGCCGGCGGAGATACCGCCTCCGCGCGGCTGCTGCTCGGCATCGCCTTTCGCGCTGGCGCAACGACGCCGCCCCCTGCCGTGCTGTCCACGCTGCTCGGCAACGACAACCCTCGCGTGCGCACGCTCGCTGCGCGCATGCTCGGCCGCGCGAGCGACGGCGCAGCCGCGCGTCCGCTGCTCGAGCGCGCTGCGGCCGACTCGGATTACTTCGTTCGCGCCGCAGCCGCGAACATTCTGAGCCCCGACTCCACCACGCGCAGCGCGGGCGCGCTCGCGTGCTCGCTCCCGGACTCGCTGCGCCAGCGGCTCGCACGCCCGCGGCCATCGTTGCCGCCGGGCACGAGCGTCCGTGGCATGGCGAGCAGCGCGTTTCGAGGCTGGCCGTACGGCGTGTACGTCCCGGACGACTATCGAGGAGATGAGCCGTTCCCGCTCATCATCTATCTCGCCGGCAACTCCGGTCCGGCCATCGAAGGCGTGCAGCTCGGGAGCGCCGCGTTCGAGC
>JAQBQC010000396.1 GCA_028287205.1 Gemmatimonadota bacterium | reverse complement strand
CGCAGCAGGTGCAGCTCCGCGAAATACGTGTTGTCCTGCACCTTCGTGATCTGCACGCGACGCAGCTCCGCGCCCATGCCGGTGATCAGTCGCTTGCACAGGTCGTGTGTAAGCGGACGCGGCGGACGGATGTGATTCATTTCCATCACAATGCTCTCGGCCTCCGGCTGCCCGATCCAGATCGGGAGCAGCCGGTCGCCGCCTTTCTCCTGCAGAATCACCACGTACGAGCTCGAAACGCTGTCGAGCCCCAGTCGGGCTACGCTGACTTCGATCATCTCCTCTCCCGCTCGAGGCCGATTGGCGCCACTGCGGCGCCGTCCTACTTCGGCGTCACGTACCCATGTCCCACGACGCAAGATACTTCTGTTGCGCCGCCGTAAGCACGTCCACGTTCGAGCCCATCGCCTGCAACTTGAGCCGCGCGATCTCCCGATCGACGACCTCGGGCACGCGATGCACATCGTTCGACAGCGACTTGCGCTCCTTGACGAGATACTCCGCGCCGAGCGATTGGTTCGCGAAGCTCATGTCCATCACGCTCGCGGGATGTCCTTCTGCCGCCGCGAGGTTGATCAGGCGTCCCTCGCCGAGCAGAAACACGCGCTTCGTGCCGATGACGTACTCCTCGACGAACGGGCGCACCTCGCGCGACTTGCCGCCCGCGAGCTTCTCGAGCGCCGGGATGTCGATCTCGACGTTGAAGTGTCCCGAGTTCGAGATCACCGCGCCGTCCTTCATAGCGGTGAAGTGCTCGCTGCGCAGCACGTCGATGTTGCCGGTGAGTGTGCAGAAGATGTCGCCGATCGGCGCCGCGTCTTCCATCGTCATCACGCGATAGCCGTCCATGACGGCCTCGAGCGCCTTGAGCGGATCGATCTCGGTGACGATCACATTCGCGCCGAGCCCGCGCGCGCGCGAGGCCACGCCGCGGCCGCACCATCCGTAGCCGGCGACGACGAACGTCGAGCCCGCGAGGAGGAGATTCGTCGCGCGGATGATGCCGTCGATCGTCGACTGTCCGGTGCCGTAGCGGTTGTCGAAGAGATGCTTGGTGAACGAGTCGTTCACCGAGATCACCGGGAAGCGGAGAATCCCCTCCTTCGCCATGGCCTTGAGGCGAATGACACCGGTCGTGGTCTCCTCGGTGCTGCCGATCACGTTGTCGAGCAGCGCCTTTCGCGCGCTCGCGTCCATCCCTTCCACCCAGCGGCGCACGGCGGGCGGCAGATCATCGAACCGCCCGAGGGCGATCATGTGCAGGGCGCCGACGACATCGGCGCCATCGTCCATCGTGATGTCGGGGCCGTGAGCGATCGCCGCGCGAATGTGCTCGTAGTATGTCTCGTTGTCCTCGCCCTTGATCGCGAAGACCTTGATCCCGTGATCCTTCACCATGTGCGCGGCGACATCGTCCTGCGTCGACAGCGGGTTCGACGCGCACAGCGCGACATCCGCGCCGCCGGCCTTCAGCGTGATCATCAGATTCGCCGTCTCGGCCGTGACGTGCAGGCAGGCGGCGACCTTCTTTCCGGCGAACGGCTTCTCCTTCGCGAAGCGTTCCTTCACCTGTCGCAGCACCTGCATCGAACGCTCGGCCCACTCCGTGCGGCGCCGCCCCTGCTCTGCCAGGGCCAGATCCTTCACATCGTAGGAAGCGGAGGCAGGTGAGTCTTTCGTGATCGTAGCCATCAGTGAGTCCAGGTAAAGGTCAGGAGAGCGCTCACGCGCGCGAGCTTTCGGCTGCCGTGCGCAGATCGTCCACGCGATCGGTGCGCTCCCACGAGAAGAATGTAAGAGACGCGTTGCCCGATTTTTCCGTCACGGCGGCGCGGCCGAAGTGGCCTCCGGAGGCCGTACGGCGATAGATCGGCGAGCGCAGCCCCAGCGCCTTGATGATGCCGCGCGGGCTGAGGTCGAACACCTCGCGAATCGCGTGGCGAATGGCCTTCTCGGGGATCGCGCAGGTGTTGAACGTATCGACCATGATGCTCACCGGCTCGACCACCCCGATCGCGTAGGCGAGCTGCACTTCGCAGCGCTTCGCGAGCCCGGCAGCCACCACGTTCTTGGCAACCCAGCGCGCGGCGTACGCTGCCGAGCGGTCGACCTTCGACGGATCCTTGCCGCTGAAGGCGCCGCCGCCGTGCCGTGCGGCCCCGCCGTATGTGTCGACGATGATCTTGCGGCCAGTGAGACCCGCGTCGCCCTGCGGACCGCCAACGACGAAGCGACCCGTGGGGTTGATGTGATACTTCACATCACCCGCGAGCAGCTCGGGAGGAATCGCGCGCTCGATGACCTCCGAGATGATCGATGCGTGCAACTCATCGTTCGAGACGGTCTCGGCGTGCTGTGTCGATACGACGACGGTGCCGACGCGAACGGGACGTCCGTTCTCGTAGAGCACCGTCACCTGCGCCTTGCCATCGGGACGGAGCCACGGCAGCGCGCCGGACTTGCGACGCTCGGCAAGCGTCTGCGTGAGGCGATGCGCGAGCTGGATCGGCATGGGCATCAGCTCCGGCGTCTCGTCCGATGCGTAGCCGAACATCATCCCCTGGTCGCCCGCGCCGCCCGTGTCCACGCCCTGCGCGATGTCGGGTGACTGGCGGTCGATCGTGCTCAGAACGGCGCACGTCTTTCCGTCGAAGCCGAAGCTGGCATCGTTGTAGCCGATCGAGGAGATCGTGCCGCGGACGATGTCCGGAATGGAGACGTAGGTGTTCGTCGTGATCTCGCCGGCCACACACGCCAGCCCCGTCGTGACGAGCGTCTCACATGCGACGCGCGCATCGGGATCGGCGGTGAGAATGGCATCGAGTACGGCGTCGGAAATCTGATCCGCGATCTTGTCAGGGTGACCTTCGGTCACCGACTCTGATGTGAAAACGAAGCTGTTCATGGGAGGCGACGAGGGTACGCGCGCGGATCAGCCGGGGCAGAGGGGGCGTGCCGGCAGACTGAAGCAATCGAATTGCATTTTACCGAGTTCACAACACGTGGGGCAAGCCGTCCAGCAGCTCGGCGACCTCGCCGAATGTCTCCGTGAAGGTGTGCAGAATGATCGCTTCGGATGCGGCGGCCGTTCGCGCGCCCATCGCCTCCGTCACGCACTGCGCGGCGGTGCTCGCCGTTGTGCCGCGCACGAGCCGCTTGAGCAGGGTCACGGACCGCGGCGACACGCTCATCGTGCGCACGCCGAGGCCGATCAACGCGAAGGCGGTGAGCGGCTGTGACGCCATCTCGCCGCACACGGTGACTTCGATGTCGTTGGCCGCGCCCACCTTCACCGTTCGCTGAATCAGCCGCAGCACCGCCGGGTGCAGCGGCGTGAAGCGCGGTGCGAGGTTCGCGTTCCCGCGATCGATCGCGAGCGTGTACTGCGTGAGGTCGTTCGTTCCGATGCTGAAGAACGATGCTTCGCCCACGAAGCTGTCGGCGGAAACCGCGGCCGCGGGCGTCTCGATCATGACGCCGAGCGGAATGTCGTTGCGGTGCGCGATGCCGCGCGCGTCGAGCTCGGCCGAGCCCTCCTGCAGGAGCGCGCGCGATGCGCGCACTTCGTCGTTCGAGACGACGAGCGGCAGCATGATGCGCACGTCGCCGAACGATGCAGCGCGCATCAGCGCGCGCAGCTGCACCTTGAACATCTCCGGCTCATCGAGGCACATGCGGATCGCGCGCCATCCGAGAAACGGGTTGGCCTCGGCTGGATGGCCGCCCACGGGGAGCTTGTCGCCACCGATGTCGTACGTGCGGATGACCACGGGCGCGCCATGGAACGACT
>JAQBQC010000364.1 GCA_028287205.1 Gemmatimonadota bacterium | reverse complement strand
GTTGGAACGCAGCTCACGCTTCCCGTCACTACGCTTGGGCGACTTTCCACACCGAAGGAGTTCGAGAACATCATCATCCGTGCACGTCCCGATGGCTCGGTGTTGCGAGTCTCGGACGTTGGCACCGTGCGCCTCGGCGGCCGCGACTACGGGCTCATCGGCATGTACAACAACATGCCGGTAGCTCCGATCATTGTGTACCTCCGTCCTGGTGCCAACGCGCTTGCCGTGCGCAACGCATACGTGAAGCGCATGGCGGAGCTCGAGAAGACGTTCCCCGCGGGCGTGCACCACGAGGTGGGCTTCGATACCACGCCATTCGTCACGACGTCGATCCACGAGGTCGTGAACACGCTGCTGATCGCGATGGCGCTCGTGACGCTCGTCGTTTTCATCTTCCTGCAGAACTGGCGCTCGACGGTCATCCCCCTGCTCGCCGTGCCGGTCTCGATCATCGGCACTTTCTTCGGCCTGTGGGTGCTCGGCTTCACGATCAATCTGCTGACGCTCTTCGGACTCACCCTTGCGATCGGAATCGTCGTCGATGACGCGATCGTCGTCATTGAGAACGTCGAGCGCATCATGGAGCAGGAGAAGGTTACTCCGCGCGTGGCCGCCGACAGGGCGATGAAGCAGGTTACCGGAGCGCTGATTGCCATCGTCGCCGTCCTGTGCGCGGTGTTCATCCCCGTCGCCCTCGTGGGCGGTATCACCGGGGAGATGTACAAGCAGTTCGCGGTGACGATCGTGCTGTCGGTGGTGATCTCCGGCATAGTCGCACTGACGCTCACGCCGGCGCTCTGTTCGGTGCTGCTGCGTCCAGGCGGCCATGCGCCGACGAGCGGACCATTTGCCTGGTTCAATCGCAAGTTCGAAAGCTCGCGGACGGGTTACCTCGGCGCGCTCGGGCGCATGCTTGGAAGTCCGCGAGCGGTGTTCGCATCGTTCGCCGTGGTCGTGGCGCTCGTGATCGTGCTCGTTCGCGTCGTTCCCGGCGGCTTCCTGCCCACCGAGGACAAGGGCTTCTTTGCGATCGCCATCGAGCTGCCGGCCGGCGCTTCGCGCCAGCGCACCGACGCGGTAGTCTCGCAGGTCCAGAAATACCTGCTGGCCCAGCCAGGAGTTGCGCGTACGGTGGCTCTCACGGGACTGAGCCTTCTGCAGGGTGGCGCAGCGCAGACGAGCTCCGCGACGGTATTCGCGGGACTGAAGCCGTGGGACGAGCGCAAGACGCCGGATACACAGCTCGACGCCATCCTCGGCAGGGCCAACGGCGCGTTCTCGCAGATCAAGGACGCGATCATCTTCGGGTTCAATTTTCCGGAGATCCCGGGCCTCGGCGTCACGGCCGGACTCGAGATGGACCTGCAGGATCGCAGCGTGAACGACGTCAACAAATTCGCAGCACTTTCGCAGGAGTTCGTGGCCGACGCGAACAAGCTTCCGGAATCCGGAGGATTGTCCACGAACATCAACGTCAACTTTCCGCAGCTGTTCGTGCACGTCGACCGCGAAAAGGTGAAGTCGCTCGGCATCTCGCTCACGGATCTCTTCCAGACGCAGCAGGCGATGTTGTCGACGCTGTACATCAACGACTTCAACATCTACGGCAAGACGTTCCGCGTGCAGGCGGAGGCGCAACCACAGTTCCGGGAGCGACCGGAGGATGTGGGTCGGCTCTACGTGCGCGGTCCGAGCGGGCAGATGATTCCCGTCTCCTCGCTGGTCTCCACGGAGTTCAAGGTGGCGCCGAACATCGTCACGCGCTTCAACGGCTTCACGGCCGCCGTCGTGAACGGCGCGCCCGCACCCGGGAAGAGCTCGGGAGAGCTGCTCAAGGCCGTGCGCAATCTCGCCGACACCAAATACGCACCGCTCGGAATGGGCTACGCGTTCAGCGGGCAGTCGTACGAGGAGGTGCAGGGAGGAACGGCCACGCTCGTGTTCACGATGGGCATCATCATGGTGTTCCTCGTGCTGGCGGCGCTGTACGAGTCATGGTCGATCCCGTTCGCGGTGCTCTTCGGAGTTCCGTTCGGACTGCTCGGTGCGCTGCTCGGCGTGTGGATACGACGCATGCCGAACGACATCTACTTCCAGGTCGGACTGATCGTCGTCGTCGGGCTCGCCGCGAAGAACGCGATTCTGATCGTGGAATTCGCGAACGAGCTGCGCGCGCAGGGACTCTCGATTCGTGAGGCGGCTGTCGAGGCGGCGCGCGAGCGACTGCGCCCGATCCTCATGACGTCATTCGCATTCATTCTCGGCGTCGTTCCGCTGCTTCTCGCGAGCGGTGCCGGCGCAGGGAGCCGACACTCGATCGGAACGGGAGTCTTCTTCGGAATGCTCTTCGCGACGACCGTCGGGATCTTCTTCGTTCCATCGTTCTTCGCCGAGATACGGATGCTGAGTGAGCGTGGATTGTTCAAGCGGAAGGGCGCGGCCAGTTCGACCCCGGCAACCTCTGTGGCGGGGGACGACTGAGCATGCAGGTACTACGAAAGGCTGCACCACGTTTGCTCGTGTTGCTCGCAGTCGCCGGATGTGCAATCGGACCGAAGTACAAGCGACCGCAGGTCGAGGCGGCACCGGAATGGCGTGCGCCATCGAAGTCGGAAGACTCGGCGCGCACCTTCTTCGATTCGCTGGCGAGCGGCAGGAATCTCATCGCGCCGCCCGCAGCGGCGCAGGCCGACACGCCGTCCGGTGCAGCGACCGTGCGTCGCCCTGATTGGCGCGCGACCTACGAGTCGCGCGCGCTCGATGCCCAGACCAGGCTCAGTTGGGCCGCTCTCATCAAGGATCCTGCGCTGCAGGCGCTCATTGACACGGCCGTGCACAACAATCGGGACGTGCGCGTTGCGATCGCGACGATCGCGGAGTTCCGTGCGGAGTACGGCGTGTCGAAGGGAGCGTTCTTTCCGCAGGTCAACGGAGTAGTGAACGCGGGCCGCGAGAAGGTACAGATTCTGCCCGGCCAGTCGATCTCGTTTAACGTCGTGCAGATCACCGCGAATCTGCAGTGGGAGCTCGATTTCTGGGGGCGGCTGCGGCGAAACAGCCAGGCCGCGCGCGCCGAATATCTGTCGAGCGAGGAAGGACGCCGGTCCGTCATCCTCACACTCGTCAGTGACGTGGCGACGGGATACCTCCAGCTTCGCGAGCTCGATCTCGATCTCGCGATCTCGCAGCGCACGCTGGCGTCGCGGCAGGAGACGCTCAAGCTGGCGCTCCGTCGCTATCAGCAGGGGCTCATCTCCGAGCTCGACGTTCGTCAATTCGAATCCGAGGTCGCCAACTCAGCGGTCGCGATCGCGGATTTTCAGCGGCAGATCGCGCAGCAGGAGAACGCGCTGAGCGTTCTCGTCGGTCATTCACCGGCGCCGATCGCGCGCGGGCAGTCGCTCACCGAGGTGCTCGGAACGTTCGTCCTGCCAACGGAGCTCCCCGCTGAGCTCATCGCGCGGCGTCCGGATGTACGGCAGGCGGAAGAGGCGCTCGTCGCCGCGAATGCGCGCGTGGGCGCGTCGGAGGCGGCGCTCCTCCCGACGGTAACGCTGTCGAGCCAGTATGGAAGGCAGGGCGACAGCTTCAACCAGACCTTCCAGAAGAACGGCGAGATCTATCAGATCTTTGGCGGGCTCTCGATTCCGCTCTTCCGTGGGGGTGCGCTGCGCAACGAGGTTCGTGCCTCGCGTGCGCGTGCGGACCAGGCGCGCTTCTCGTACGAGCAGGCAACGCTCGTCGCTCGCCGCGAGGCCGAGGATGCGTTCGTTGGTGTTCGTACGTCGCGCGATCAGGCAGTCGCGCAACAGCGACAGGTGGATGCCTTGCGCCGCGCGTTCGATCTGGCCAATCGACGCTACCAGAATGGCGTGTCGAGCTATCTCGAGGTGCTCGACGCCGAACGGAATCTGTTTAATAGCGAGCTGGCACTAACCCAGGCGCAGCGGCAGGAGCTCGTGTCCGGCGTGCAGCTTTACAAGGCGCTGGGGGGCGCCTGGACCGATGCGCCGGCCGGCCGGTAGCCTCGCGCGAAGTAGCGTTCGCCCCGGCAGTGAGGTCGTTCGCCCCGGATTGGTTTGCGGGTGATGTGAGGGCTTCTAGACTGACGTGTCAGTCTGGGAAACCTTCTCTGGGAGTTAAGGCCATGTTACGAAGTGTTGTACGCACCATTGTCGCCGGGAGTGTGGCCGCGGCGATGGCTGCGTGTGGTGGAAGTAGTGGATCGACGACGGGACCGACACCGGTGTTCACAAGCGTATCGGTGACGCCCACCGCGCCGACGGTCACCGTGGGCAATACCACGGGATTGACGGCGATCGCCAAGGATCAGAACGGAGCGACCTTCGCTGGTGCTCCGGCAGCAACGTGGACGTCGAGCGATCTCACCAAGGCGACGGTCGATCCGACGTCGGGCGTGGTCACGGGCGTTGCGAACGGCAGCTCGACGATCACGGCGTCGATCACAGCGGGCAGCGTCACGCATACGGGCTCGACGCAGGTCACGGTCGTCACTCCGACGGCGAGTGGCAGCGTGACGGCGACCAGCGGACTGGCATTCACGCCGCACAGCGTCACCATCGGAAGATCCGGCGGCACCGGCACGGTGACGTGGACCTTCCAGAACGTCGCGCACACGGTCACCTGGGATTCGCAGCCCTCGGGCGCAGCGGTCGCCGACATTGGTGCGACTTCCAGCACGGAGGTGCCGCGCGACTTCACAGTGGCCGGGACATATCAGTATCACTGCTCCATCCACAGCAACATGTCGGGCGTGGTCGTCGTACAGTAGAGGGTACCGGCCAGACGCAGTGAAGGCTCCCGTCTCGGAAGTGACGGGCGCCTTCGTCCATCCAGCGGTGCCGTGCCGGCCGGGAAAGAGGTGACCACGCGGAGACTCGCCGCGTCACCCTACGACCCCCTTTCGGTGAGCAACGACGCAATGCTATGTGCAACTGCACGCACTCTCGCAGCCGGCGCTATCGCCGCGGCACTTCTGGCTTGTGGAAGCTCATCTACGGCGCCCACCCCGCAGCCCGGCACCGTCACCGCTACCACGAGTCTACAGTTCACTCCACAATCGGTGACGGTCACTCGGAGCGGGGGCGCCGCTACCGTGACGTGGGTATTTCAGAGCACCGCGCACAGGGTTGACTGGGACGCGCAACCGTCCGGCGCCGCAGTCGCCAACATCGGCTCGACGTCGAGCGCATCGGTGGGTCGCGATTTCTCGGTGGCTGGCACCTACGCATATCACTGCGAGATTCATCCGGCGATGACCGGCACGGTCGTCGTGCAGTAAGGTATGTTCCCAGCTGCCCCTACCGGAAAAAGCGCATACATGAGATTGAACGTCCGCAGGCTGTGCGCGAGCGTTGCCGCAGCTCTCCTTCTCGGTTGCTCGACAGACTCGACATCATCGGAGCAGGTGCTGACCTCGGTCGAGGTTCACCCGCGCGACGCCCTTCTCATGGCTGGCGCGGTGTGGCCCGACATGCACTATCGAGCCCTGGATCGAGAGGGGCACCGAATCGCGGCCACGGGAGTCTGGTCCTCGAGTGACGCATCGATAGTGAAGGTAGATCCAGCGAGCGGCGAGATGACAGCGGTGAGCCGTGGCTTCGCGAATGTCACGAACACCGTGACCTACAAGGGGCTGACGGTGTCGGGCTCATTGTTTGTGCTCGTGGACTACCCGATCGATCTCACGAGCATCGGCGCCGTCCCCTCACTCGTGTTCGGTCCTGAGGTTCAATCGGTGACTCGCCGAAATGGCAAGGCCACGGTCTGGTGGAACTTCAGCAGGTTGGCGCACACGGTCACATGGGATTCGCAGCCGCCCGGCGCGAGGGTAGCGAACATCGTGTTGTCGAAGGACACCTCGGTTCCTCGCGACTTCACCGTCGCCGGCACGTACCGATATCATTGCGCGATTCATGGCGGAATGAAGGGCGCGCTGATCGTACTGTGAGCACCGCGCTCGCTGACCCCTACAGCGCGTCGCGAATGAACGCCTGCAGCCGCTGCCGGTAGCTCCTGCCGCTCGTGTGACGCGAGCCATCGTGCAGGATCACAACAAAGTCTCCCTGGAACCACGGCTGCAGCTCGCGCACGCGCTCGGTATTCACGATCGTCGAGCGATGGATGCGGAGAAATCGCGCCGAGGGGAGCCGCTGCTCCAGTCGCGTGAGCGTGTCGCGTACCAGGTGCGTGTCCGCGCCCACGTGAATCTTCGCGTGGTTGTCCACCGCCTCGATGTAGTCGATGTCCGCGGTGCGCAGGAGCAGCAACCGGCCATCGACCTTGATCGCGAGCCGCAGATCGCGGCGCTGCCTGCGTCCCAGATGCTCGAGTAGCGCCTGCAGTTGCTGCTTGTCGGGGCCCG
The DNA here is from genome assembly GCA_028287205.1 of Gemmatimonadota bacterium. Classification (GTDB taxonomy): domain Bacteria; phylum Gemmatimonadota; class Gemmatimonadetes; order Gemmatimonadales; family Gemmatimonadaceae; genus FEN-1250. The sequence continues at coordinate 9,302 of JAQBQC010000364.1, read as the reverse complement.
CGTCCGAGCGCGATGCGCCGGGGCTCGCGAGCCGCGCCTTCGCGCGGCCGAGCGCCTCGGCGAAGCGCTCGCGCTCGACGGGCTTGAGCAGATAGTCGAGCGCGTGCACCTCGAACGCCTGCACCGCGTACTCGTCGTACGCCGTGACGAAGATGACGAGTGGCATCCGGTCCGCGCCCACCGCCTCGATCACGCCGAAGCCATCGATCTCCGGCATCTGAATGTCGAGGAAGACGAGCTCGGGCGAGTGCTTCTCGATCGCCAGGATCGCTTCGGCGCCGTTGCCGCACTCTCCTACGATCTCGATGTCCGGATGGTCCGCGATCAGCGTGCGCATGCGTGCGCGCGCGAGGGGCTCGTCGTCGACGACGAGCGCGCGAATTGTTGCCGGTGTCTGCTTCTCGGTGGCCGCGTTCACGACTGCTCCTCTCCGGTGTGATATGGAATCGAGATTCGAACCGCGAAGCCCGCATTGGGCGCGGTCGTCACGGCAAACGTGTGCAGCTCTCCATACAGCCGTTCGAGCTGCTCTCGAATGTTGCTCAAGCCGATGCCCTTCGGCAGCTCGTTCGGCGCGTTCAGCTCACATCCCACGCCGTCATCGATCACCGCGAGCTGCACGGTGTCACCCTGCCGGTGTGCGAGGATCTCGAGCTTCCCGCCGCACGCGCGCGGGCTGAGTCCGTGCCGGATGGCATTTTCCGCGAGAGGCTGCAGCAGCAGATTCGGCACGAGCGCGCGATTCGCCGCGGGATCGACGGTGATCGAGATGCGCAGGCGATCCTGAAAGCGCAGCTGCTGGATCATCACGTAGCGCTCGAGCAGTAGAATCTCACGCTCGAGCGGCACTTCCTGCTCTCCCGCGTTGTGGAGCGACAGCCGCAGAAAATCGCTCAGCCCCGTGAGCATTCGCTCCGCCGATCGCGGGTCGCTCGGGATCAGCGCCACGATCCCATTCATCGTGTTGAAGAGAAAGTGTGGATTGAGCTGCAGCCGCAGACTGCGCAGCTGCGCCTGGGCGAGAGCGACGCGCAGATCCTCTCGCTCCTGCGATTCGCGATAGTACGTCTCCGCGAGCCGCTCGTGCCACGAGGTCGCGTACGTCGCGATCGCGCCGGCGACTACCAGCAGCAGAATCTTCGCGCCCTCGTCCAGAAACGACACTGCCGCCGTGCCGCTGGCGATGATGGGGCTGTCCGTCATCGGCACGCGTCCGCCGAGCAGGAGGATCGCAACGAGCGTGGTGTACTCCACCACGACGAGCGTCGCCGCGGCGGCCGCCTTGCGCGTTGACGACGCGATCGGCCGCGCAGCGAGGATCACGAAGTACGCGAGAAAGATCGGGGACTTGAGCGCCAGCGCTCCCGGCTTCGCGAAGCTGTAGCCCAGGAGGATTGCCGTCACCGCCGTGATGTCCACGAACGGATTCACGAACGCCACCCATTGGGGCAGCGGCTGCTCGCGGAGATTGCGACGCGCGTCGAGCCAGAACTGGGCGAGCGACCAGGCGAGCGTCGGTATCAGCACCAGCCAGTTGGCGCGCTGCACGGAAAGCGGGATGTGCGGCGCGTACACGAACGCTGCCAGCGTGAGCATCGAGAGCACCGCCGCTCGCACGCCATTCAGCAGTCGCTCGGCGCGCTCGCGCTGAACCTCGATCGCAGGTCGGGCCAATTCCATAGGCAACATCATTGCCCCGCGCGATCCCCCTCGGAAGGGTGGTGCTTCCACGCGAGCACCATCAGCAGCATGAACGTGAGCAGCGGTGGAATGCACGACCGGTTGAACACGACGATGCTCGCGACCGTTGCCCCCACCATGATCACGGCGAGCGCCAGCGCGGCGAGATACTCCATGCGTCCCGCGATCAGCAACGCGCCTCCCGCGAGCTCGACGAGCGCGGTCACGTATCGCAGCCACTGCCCGAAGCCGAGGCTCCTGAAGAGCTCGACCATGAACGGCATGCCCGACAGCTTCACCAGTCCGGCAAGCACGAACAGCAATCCGAGTCCCAGCTCGGCGATCCGCACCCATCCGAGGCGGACCGGCCACGGCGCCTCCATTAGTGCAGCCGGTAGCTCGCGCCGACCCGCCAGGTCGTCACGTCCTTGGGGACGGAATACACCTCGGTGGTCAGCGCGAACGACGCGGGGAGGTGCAGGGTTGCGCCGCCCAGCAGTGCCAGGCGCGTGAGATTGACCTCGATGCGCGTGTTGTCGGTGACCCCGTCGAGGTTCGTGAAGGCCACCTCGAAGCGCGGGCGCAGCCAGGTGACGCCCGAGCCGGCGAAGAATTCGAAACGCCCGCCGCGGCTCGCGACACCGTACACACCCTCGAGACCGAACATCGTCGGGTTGAACCTGTCGTTCGATGGAGTGTTGCCATAACACGCGGCCTCGGGATCGGTTTGCTGGAGCGATCCCTGGGCGCAGGTGATCGGACCGCTCACATGTCCGACCGTGCCGTGCGCGCGAACCATCAGCGCGGATGAGCCGAAGGGGCCGAAGCCGCCCAGTGGCGCCGTTTCTGATAACGCGGCGCTGCCGAGATGCGGATGCGCGTCGCCGATCTGCACCGGCGGGATGTAGCTGGCCTCGAGGGCGAGACCCAGGGGCAGCGTGAGGAGCAGCCGAGGACGCGCGAAGACGCGCGTGAGGCGCGAGTGCTGCTGGGAGCTCGCGGTGTAGCACTCGCTCGCATGCTCGATCGCCGGGTCTGCCGTAGGAACGGGGGACACCTCCGCCTGGAGCTCCACGTGCCACGCCGCTTCGCGATGTGGCGCGTCGAGCGCGGAGAAGGCGATGGGAACGGAATAGAAAGCGAGGAGCTTGGCTTCGTTGCTATTGGGCCCGGGACGACACTGGGCCCGCGCGGCGGGAATGGCGGCACCGGCCAACGCGACGAGAACTCCAAATGAAATGCGCACGCGGGAGAATATGCGCCACCCCGGCAGGAGTGAACCGCTGGGTGGTGGACGACTGCGCCCGGTGGGTGAACGGACACTGGGGCCGGGCGAAAGTCCGGTGCTTTTCTTAATGAGCGAGTACTGGCCGGTCAGGAACTTAACGGCGTCCCCAACGCGTTGACCCCGCAGACCCTAGCCGAACCGACTCACGTGGCGACACAGGTAGCTCCCGCTCAGGCCGACAGCGACGAAGGCGTTCCGTACCGCTGGCTCATCCTCCTCGGGCTCATCACGGCCGCGATGATGGAGGTGCTCGATACCACCATCATCAACGTCGCCCTCCCTCAGATGGCCGGAAATCTCGGCGCCACGAGCGAGGAGATCGCCTGGGTAAGCACCTCCTACATCCTTGCGAACGTCGTCGTGCTCCCGATGACCGCGTTTTTCACGGCGCGCTTCGGCCGGCGCAACTATCTGACGTTCTCGATCTTTCTGTTCATCATCGCCTCGTTTCTGTGCGGCACGTCGCACAGCCTGAGCGAGCTGGTGCTCTGGCGGTTGCTCCAGGGTGCGGGCGGCGCTGCGCTCCTCTCCACCGCGCAAGCCACGCTTCGCCAGATCTTTCCGCGCGAGCAGCAGGGGATGGTGCAGGCCATCTTCCTGCTCGGCATCATCGTCGCGCCCACGCTCGGGCCCACGCTCGGTGGCTGGATCACCGACAACTACACGTGGAACTGGTGCTTCTTCATCAACATCCCGATCGGCATCGTCTCGGCCTTTCTCGTCACGACCTTTTTGAAGGATCCGCCGGGCGCGCGCCGGATTGATCCGGTCGACTGGCTCGGGATTGCGCTTCTGATCGTCGGCATCGGCGCGCTGCAGTACGTGTTGGAGGAGGGCAATCGCAGGGACTGGTTCTCGGACCCATTGATCGTGCGCCTCTCACTCGCCTCGGCGGTGTGCCTGGTCGCGATGGTGTGGTGGGAGCTATCGCCGCTGAACAAGCACCCGGTCATCAACTTTCGCGTGCTTCACAACCGCGATCTGTCTGCGTCGATCTTCCTGTTCGTTGTGCTCGGGTTCGGCTTGTATGGCGGAACGTTCCTCTTCCCGCTCTTCACGCAGGGAATTCTCGGCTTCACGCCCACCGAGACCGGGCTCACCATGCTGCCGGGCGGTCTTGCGACGGCGGTGATGGCGGTGGTCTGCGGGCGACTGCTCAGCGGAAGGAAGCCGCTCGTCGACGCACGCTATCTCATCATCGCCGGCGTCGTCGGCTTCAGCGTCGCGATGTGGATCCTCGGCCATCTCACCACGGCGGCCGGAGAGGGAGATGCGCGCATCGCGCTCATCGTTCGCGGAGCCGCGATGGGTCTGCTCTTCACACCGATCAACAACGCTGCGTTTGGAAGTCTCAAGCCGAGCGAGGCCCAGCAGGCCTCGGGATTGATCAACCTGTCACGCCAGCTCGGCGGCTCGTTCGGGATCGCGGTGTTGAGCACCTATCTCACGAGACACGTGCAGTTTCACCGCGCCGATCTTGCGGCGAACTTCTTCGCCGGGAATCCCGCGTTCGATCAGCGGTACTCGGGAGCGGTTGCAAGTCTCGTTGCGCACGGGAGCTCGCTTCTGCAGGCGCAGAAGACTGCGTATGCGCTTCTCGACCTGACGCTCAACAAGCAGGCATCGATGCTCGCGTACAACGATTCGTGGCTGCTGATCCTGCTCTCCTTTCTGGTCGTGGCACCGGCGGTGTTGGTGCTTCGCAAGCCGCAGCCAATGAGCGGACCGGTGGACGCGCACTAGGCGCTACTGGACCGCGATCTCGTCGTGCATGCCGAGCATGTAGTGCGGCTTGGACTTGCTGTCGTTCGACATCACGCACGCGAGCTCATAGCGCCCGGGTACGAGATTCAACGAGATGACGCTCGCCTGACCGGGCTCGAGCACCGCTACGCCGCCGCTCATGTCCTCGAGCGGCGCCGGCTGGCTCTTGCCGTCCCACTTCATGATCTCGTCCAGTGTCGCGCCGTCCCTGATTCGCGTGAGGTTCAGGTGATGCCGATGCGCGCCCGCGTTCTCGACGCGCACGAGCTGTCTGCCGCTGTGCAGGGTACCTGCCACCGCCACGTCGTAATCGGATAGTCGAATCGTCGTCGCCGTCGCGGGGAGCGCCATGGCGGCCTTCGCCACACCGGCCGTGACCACGAGCGGCCGAATCATTCCCAGCGACATGTGTGCCTGTCCGTTGTCGCCGTCGTACGCACACACGATCACGTAACGTCCGGGCTCGAGTGCGAGAATCGTCTCGCTCGAATCGCCGGGGATCGCGCTTTCGACTCCACCGCTCCATCGAATGCCGCCGGTGTGCGCCTTGTTGTCGACCAACGACCGCATCACTCGCACGAGTGAGGAGCTGTCGTCGAGCCGCGCGAGCGCAACCTGATGCCCGATCTTCCCGTGATTCACCAGCCGCACGGTGACGACACCGGCGGCGACGCTGTCGGCCGACTGGAAGCTGTACTCGTACGCGCTGACGACGAGCGTGCTCCCGCGAGCGGCAGTTGCGGACGGAGCGATCGCGCTCGGCAGCCCGGCCAACACGGCGGCGATGACGGTGCTCGCGGTAATCTTCCGGATACGGTTTTCCTCCAGATGCTTTCGGCGTGCGTCGTGACGCGATAGCGCTCCGCCCCGTTACGCTACGGAGGCCCTGCGCTCACCGCCAGAGCGTACTCGTGGGCGGGCACTATTCCTGCCCTTCATGCGGGCAGAATCGGCTGGCGAAGCTGCGTGCTGCGCATCCTGACCAAGTGGTTAGTGTCGGAGCGCTCACATGTTCTGCTATCGTGTGCAGACGCAGGCGCCGAGCGCCGCGGGTACTGGTCGGGTTCGGAGCCTCGGAGGCAATGCGATGCGGGTGCGGGTGGGATGTGAATTCCAGTACGAGGCTCTGTCGGTCGTACCGGCGGTGATGCTCGTGCGTGCCCGCTCCGATGGCACGCACCGCACGGTGTACGAGTCGCGCTGGGTCGATCCGGCACTCGCCATTCGCGAGTACCGCGACAGTTTCGGCAACATCTGCTGGCGGCTGAGCCTTCCCGAGGGGATCACCACGCTGCGCTACGATGCCGTCGTCGATGTGGACGACGAGCCCGATCCGTCGCATCCGGGCACGCCGCTCACGCCGGTGGCCGAGCTTCCCGACGAGGCGCTCGAGTTCACGCTCCCGAGCCGCTATGTGGAATCGGACATTTTGTCGAACGACGCCTGGCGCTTGTTCGGCAACTCGCCGCAGAGCTGGGAGCGGGTGCAGGCTGTATGCGACTGGATTCACCAGAACATCGAGTACAGGGGCGGGAGCAGCTCCCCGGACGTCACCGCTTTCACCGTGTATCAACGACGCTTCGGCGTGTGCCGCGACTTCGCGCTGCTCGCGGTCGCGTTCTGCAGGGCGCTCAACATTCCCGCGCGCTACACCTTCGGCTATCTGCCCGACATCGCGGTGGGCGTCGTCGAAGGCGCGATGGATTTTCACGCGTGGTTCGAGGCATTCATCGGCGGGCGCTGGTTCACGTTCGATGCTCGACACAACGTGCCGCGCATCGGTCGCGTGGTGATCGGCTACGGACGCGACGCGGCAGACGTCGCGATGACTACGTCGTACGGCGCGATTCGACTCGAGCGCATGACGGTGTGGGCCGACGAGGTCAATCCGGAGCTCGCGGACGATGGCTCGGTACCTCCTCCCCCAGGACTCAGCGTGTCGGGAGCGGAGAGCAGCGAGCAGTGACGGCCGATGCCGTCCTCAACGCCCGTCCCGCGATCACCGTCCCGAAAGAGTGGAGCGATGTCGCGCGCGTGGCTCTGCGCGTGCAGCAGGAATATCGCTACACCTATTCGGCGCCGATCACCGACGTTCGGCAGCGATTGATCATGGTCCCGCCGGAGCGATACGGCGACCAGGAGCTGCGCTCGCACGAGCTCACGGTACACGGCGCTGAAAACGTATCGCTCGAGTGGGAGAACGATCGCTTCGGCAATCGCGCGTGCAAGGTGCGCGCGTCACGCGTGGAAGAGTCCGTGCGCTTCGCCGTGGAGTTCGAGGTGGAGCGGATCGCGCCGCCAACCGCGCAGCGGCTGCGCGCCAATGCATCGGTCGATCCCTTTCTCGCACCCACGGCGCTCACCGCGCCGGACGATCGCATTCGCGAAGCCGGGGCCGCGCTCCTCGCCGCCCTGCCACACGCGCCGGTTCCCGAGGAGATCGTGCCGCTCGGCTCGCACGGACTCCGCCAGTGGATGCTCGCGCTTCTCGCGGGGGAGTGGACGAGCAAGGCGATCAGGTACCAGCACGGCCAGACCGGCGTGCAGACGCCCGCGGCGATGGCGCTTCACCTGGGTGGCGGCGTCTGCCAGGACTACGCGCACATCGCCATCGCGGTGCTCCGCACACTCGGCGTTCCGGCGCGTTACGTGTCGGGGCACGTCCTCGGCGAGGGCGCCCCGCACGCGTGGTTCGAGGCAATTCTTCCTGATCCTTCCGATCCGTCGCGCCTGATCGCGATGGCCTACGATCCGACGCACCATCGCCGCCCCGGCATGAGCTACATCACCGTCGCCGTGGGCCGCGACTACGCCGACGTTGCGCCGACATCGGGCTCGTTCACGGGAATGGCGGGCAGCCGCCTCGTGCCGAAGAAGGACGCGTGGGTGGTCGATTTGCAGATGGCGAGCGAATGACCGCCGCCGCGCCGGAGCGCGTGATTCCTCCCTACGATCCCGGCGCATTCTGGGACGAGATGTTCGAGACGCCGGGCGTCGTGCGCTCGCACTATTCCACGCTCGCGCGGCGCCTCGCGACGCTGAGCTCCGCCGATGTCGCGCGCCGGCAGCGCGCCGCGGAGCTCTCGTTCACGGTGCGCGGAATCACCTTCGCGGTGAATCAGGGCACGGAAGGGGTCGAGAAGATCATGCCCTTCGATCTGATCCCGCGCATCATCACTGCCGAGGAGTGGACGCGCATCGAGCGCGGGCTCGAGCAGCGCGTGCGCGCGCTGAATCTGTTTCTGCACGACGTGTATCACGATCAGCGCATCCTGCGATCGGGTGTGATTCCTCCCGAGCTCGTGCTCGGCGCGCGCGGATATCGCCGCGAGTTCCGTCAGGTGGACGTGCCGCTCGGCGTGTACACGCACATCGTGGGCAGCGATCTCGTTCGCGACGGCAACGGCGAGCTGCTCGTGCTCGAGGACAACCTGCGCACGCCGTCCGGTGTGTCCTACGTCGTCGAGAATCGGCGCGTGCTCAAGCGCACCTGGCCGCAGCTCTTCCAGGACTACGATGTGCGGCCGGTGGAGGGATATCCGCAGGATCTGCTCGATGTGCTGCGATCGATCGCGCCGCCAACAGCCGAGGATCCCGTAGTGGTGCTGCTCACGCCGGGCGCGTTCAACTCGGCGTACTTCGAGCATGCGTTTCTCGCAAAGGCGATGGGGGTGGAGCTCGTGCAGGGCTCGGATCTCTTCGTGGACGACGCAAGCGTGTTCATGCGCACCACCGAGGGACGCAAGCGCGTGGACGTGATCTATCGCCGCGTCGACGACGACTTTCTCGATCCGCTCACCTTTCGCTCGGACTCGCTGCTCGGAGTGCCGGGGCTCGTCGCGAGTTACCGGCTGGGGCGCGTCAGCCTCGCCAATGCGATCGGAACGGGCGTCGCGGATGACAAGGCGATCTACGCGTACGTGCCGGACATCATAAAGTATTATCTTGGCGAAGAGCCGGTGATCGCGAACGTGCCGACCTATCTGCCCACGCGGCAGAAGGAGCGAGACTATGTTCTCGAGAATCTCGACAAGCTCGTCGTGAAGTCCGTGAACGAGAGCGGCGGCTACGGAATGCTGATCGGGCCACACGCGTCTCGGGCCGATCGTGAGCTGTACGCGGAGCGCATCAAGGCCGATCCGCGCGGCTTCATCGCGCAGCCCACACTCGCGCTCTCGCGCTCGCCGTGCTGGGACAACGATCATCTCGAGGGAAGGCACATCGATCTGCGCCCATTCCTTCTGTTCGGTCGCGAGGTGAAGGTGCAGCCGGGTGGGCTCACGCGCGTGGCGCTCCGCAGCGGCTCGCTGGTCGTGAACTCATCGCAGGGCGGCGGCGGAAAGGATACCTGGGTGCTGGCCGCCGGAGGGAGCTGACATGGCGATGCTCTGTCGTGTTGCCGAGGACGTGTTCTGGATGAGCCGCTACGTCGAGCGGGCGGCCGCAGTGGGCCGGCTGCTCGAGGTCACTGGGCATCTGGAGCTCGACGAAGGTGTTGCGATCTCGAGGCGTGAGCTGTGGCAGCGGCTCGTGCAGCCGCGCTCCGGCGACGGCGCGCTCGCCGACGTGC
>JAQBQC010000357.1 GCA_028287205.1 Gemmatimonadota bacterium | reverse complement strand
GGGCACTAACAGTGTGAGATACGGACACGAACGGATTGAACGGACACAAACGGACAGAGCTGCGAGGAAACGAGGAACCTCCAACTCACGACGCTGGTCAGCTCGCGGGCCACTGCAGGCAGAGCTGATAGCCGTCCGGATCCTTGAGATAGAGCTGCCGCTGCAGGTGTTCGACATGCAGCGCTCGCTGCGCTTCTACGGCGATGTGCTCGGATTCGAGCTCAGTGGACAGACCCCACGAATGTCGATCGCCATTTTTCCTCCGATTCGGTGCTCAGTCGTCTTCGATTGTACCCTCGGTCTCATCCCGCCACAAGCCGGGATAATCGACCACGAAGCCGTCGCCATTCACGGTCAGCTCGCGCCTGAATGTGCCACCTGCGCTCTCGTAGAGATACGTGTGCTCCGTGAGCCGCGTGTAGCTCTGCTCCAGCACCTCCAGCGTGAGATCCGGAAAGCGCACCCACGCGGCGCGAACGGATACGCTTGCGCCAAGTTCGAGCTTCAATCGGCGAATCGGGAGCAGATTCGTCGACGGACTGAAGCCCAGATCGACATCGATGCACCCCTGCACCGCGGGCTGCGGCACATCGTTCGCGAGCCAGTCGTCGCCCGGCCGCCGCGAGAGCACGAGCGCTACGGGCTTCTCGCCGATCTGACCTCGCACGGTGACGTCGCGAGTCCCCCACTGCATGTCGCACTCGATCTCGTAGTCGAGCCGGCACGGCTGCCGGCGATACGTAAAGATCGCCGTGCCCGCGAGATTCCACCTGTTGCGATGCTGCGATATCTCCGCCACCTCGTGGCCCGGAAGATCGAGTCGCCTCCACAGGATCATCGGTCGTTCACCGCCGAGAGCAACGCGAGCACCTCTTCGTCGGTTGTCTGCTCGAACTCCTCGTACCACTCCCCGACGCCCTGGAAGTGTTTCGGGATCGCCGAGAACACGGTGATGACGCCCAGCGACGCCACCGCCTCGGCGCCTTCCTGGCTCGCGACGGGTGCGGCGAAAATGAGTCGCAACGGCTTCTCCGCCAGCAGCACCGTGAGTGCGGCACGCGCGGTGGCGCCCGTCGCGAGCCCATCGTCGACGAGGATCACGGCGCGATCGCGCACCGGCGGCGGCGGACGCGTGCCGCGAAAGAGTGCGAGCCGGCGCCGCGCCTCGGCGATCTCGCGCTCGGTGATCTTCTCGATGTACGAGTCGCTCACGCGCAGCACGCGCACGAGCTGGTGATCGAGTACGCGCGTTCCGTCCGCGGCGACCGCGCCAATTGCGAGCTCCTCGTGTCCGGGTGCGCCGAGCTTGCGTGCGATGAACACATCCAGCGGCGCCTGCAGCATCGTTGCGATCGGCGCGGCCACCGGCACGCCACCGCGCGGGATCGCGAGCACGGTCACGGGCTCGGCGTGCAGCTCCGGAACCGCGTCGAGCAGCTCGCGGGAGAGAAAATTTCCCGCCTCCGCACGATCGCGGAAGAGCATGGCCTAGCCCGAGGCTTGCGGAAGGTGCCGCGTCAACCAGTCCACGGTGAGACGGCCCACCGTCTCGAGCGCGCCAGGCTCCTCGAACAGATGCGTGGCGCCTGGAACGATCGCGAGCTCCTTCTCACCGGCCAGAAGCCCGCGCGCCTCCTCGTTGAGCGGAATGATCGGTACATCAGCTCCCCCGACTATCAGGAGCGTTGCCGCGCGCACATCCGGCAGGCAGCTCAGGGCGAGATCGGGCCGACCGCCCCGCGACACCACCGCATACACATCGCGCCGCTTCGCTGCGGCAGTGAGCGCCGCCGCCGCACCGGTGCTCGCGCCGTAGTACGCGAGCGGCAGCATCTGCGCCTCCGTCACCGTGCCGACGAACGCCGTCGCCGCGAGCACGCGCTCCGACAGAAGGGCAACGTCGAAGCGGAACTGGCCCGTGCGCTCGTTGAGCGACGTCTCCTCAGCCGTGAGCAGATCCGCTCGCAGCGACGCGAAGCCCGCGTCGTACAGCATGCGCGCCGTGTCGGCGTTTCGCGAGCTCCTGGAATTGCTCCCGCTGCCGTGCGCGAACACGACGATCCCCTTCGCCCCAGCGGGAATCGACAGGAGCCCGTGCAGCGTGGCGCCGCCCGAGAGAAAGGAGACTTCCCGCTCGTTCATGGGCGCCGGCATGGCTAGCGGAACTTGACGATGATGCCCACGCGCGCGAGCGAGCGCGAGACGTTCTCCGCCTCCACGCGCCGCGCCTCGGCGTACAGCGAGTATCGACGCGACTGCGTGAGCGCGAACGTCGTTCCGCCGAAAAAGTCTCCGCCGATCACCGCACCCTTGTAGAGCCGCGCCGTGTTGTCGACGTCGTTGTCGATGCTGCTCCCGCGCCAATGCACGCCCACTCCCGCGCCGACATACGGACCGAGCGGGCCGACGCGCAGGATCTCGTAGCTCGCTTCCGCGTGCAGGCTGAAGTCGTGAAAGGTGCCGTTCACCGGGTCGCCCAGGTGATCGCGGCGATCGATGTCCGCGTGAAAGTAGTTGAGCCCCAACGATAGCCGGAGCTTGGGCGACCCGATCGACCCGATGTCGACATCGGCACCGAGCTCGTGTCCGTGTTGTCCATGATCGGTCCACGCCCAGCTCAGGAAGCTGCCGAGCCGGTCCACGCCGAGATGCGCGTGCTCCTGCTCCTGCGCGTGCGCGCGAGGCGCTGCCGCCGCGAGCGCCAGGACCACCGCGAATGCGAGACCGCTCAGCTTCACCTGTGCGCCTCCATCACTTGGCCTGATCGCCCGGTGCCGCGGTGACGAGCGGCGGCTGATGCGCGATCTCGATCCCTTCCTCGCTCAGCTTCGTGTAGATGTCGAGATTGATCCGCTGCTGGGTATTCATGTACTCAGCATAACTCAACTTGTAGACCGAGTACACAGATTCGGTCACGAGGGCGAACATTCCGAAGGTCGTGAAATTGGAGCGATCGAACTTCACGCTCTTCTCCCGCTCGGCCGCCGAGCGAATGATCTCGGGCACGCGCGCGAGCTTGTCCGGCGGAGTGCCGTACGAGATCCCGAGCTTGAGAATGACCAGCCGCTTCTCCTGTCCACGATAGTTGCGGATCCGGCTTTTGAGCAGGTCGCCGTTGGAGATGATGATCATCTCCCCCGAGTCGCTGCGCAGCCGGGTGGACTTGAGCCCGATGTGCTCGACGGTTCCCGCGGCATCTCCGACATTGATCGCGTCGCCGACGACGAAGGGCTTGTC
>JAQBQC010000345.1 GCA_028287205.1 Gemmatimonadota bacterium | reverse complement strand
GAAGGTCGTGATGAAGGCCTGAGGCGCGGCGGGTAAGTCAGGATGAGAAGAAGCGGCCACCGAGTGTCGGTGGCCGCTTCTTCTCATCCACAACGGGACGCAGAGCTCAGACGTTGGGCGGAATCGTCAGCGTGACGGTCTGTCCCGGCTGCACCGAGAGCGAGTTGCTGATCGGCGCGTGATTCGATCCGATCGGCTCGATCAAAAAGCGGACGGTGTTCGCCGGTCCGATGATGTAATCCGGTATGACGAACTCCTGATCGGTGTTCCCCGTGACGATGCCGAGGCGCTGGCGGTTTCCTCCGTCGCCGATCACGAAGACGTTCATGTCGAGAAAGGCGCGGTTCTCGACGTGCACGCGCGTCGTTGGCTGTCCGCCCTCATCACTTCGCGCGTTGTGCGTGGCCTGACTGCATGCGGCGACGGTGGCGAGCATGGCGACGACGGTGGCGAGCTTTGCGAGATGGACTCTCATATAGTGCTCTCTTGCGTTGAATGGGTGGTGCGAGTCATCAGATGTACACCGCAATGCACCTGACGTACCATCGCGGGCCCGGGAGCCACGCCACTCGCGCTCAATCCCCGTTTGCGCGCCCTTCCTTCTTCCCCTTTCGCGCACCGATCGATGCCGGTCCCCACGCGGGCGCATCGCTCGCGGGGAACGACTCCTCGCTCGCCTCGTCCACGCGCGCGTTGCTCGACAGAAGCGCGAGCTGCTCGATGAGCATCCCGCAGAACGCCGGAAGGTCGCTCGGTGAGCGACAGGTGATGAGATGCTGGTCGCGATTCACGGCGCGATCGGAGTAGATCCCGCCAGCAGCCTCGAGTGCGCCGCGAAGCTCCGGCGGCGTCGAGAGTGTGCGCCCGCGCACGACCTTGGCCGCGATCAGCAGCGAGCAGGCTGAACCGATTGCCGCCACCATCTTGTCGAGCTCGCAGAACGCGCGCACCAGCTCCTGCGCGCCCACGTCGCTCTGCAGCGAGTCCAGACTGCGCGCACCACCGGGCACTACGAGCGCAGCGAACTCGCGCGCCTCGATGTCTCGCGCGAGAAAGTCGACATCGAACGAGTCTCCGCGATCGTCGCTCTCGACCGAGCCGATCGCGCCCCGGTCTATCGACACGATGCACGCCGTCGCCCCCGCTTGCCGCACCGCGTTGAGCGGCGCCTCGAGCTCGATCTGCTCCACGCCGTTCGCGGAAAGAAAGGCGACCTTCAGATGCTCGAGCGGTAGCGGCATGATCACCTCTGCGTGTTGGGGCGCGACGCGGTAGCCGCGCGCACTGCGCTGAAATCTATGCTGGCAGTTTCGGTGCCGCTCGCCTCTGAGGCCCAGCGCTTGCGTTTGGATTCTCTAATCACACAGGAGTCGGTATGGCAGCGAAAAAACAGAGCGGCGGAAGATCAACTCGCAAAACCACGACGCGCCCGAACACCCGCGCTGTTTTTGTCGCGTCACAGCGTCACGCGGAAGCGAACGATGCGAAGGAAAAAGGGAAGAAGGAAAAGTCCGGCTCACAGCAGCCCGCCGCCATGAAGGAGCCACCTGCTCCATATCCGAAGCAGCATCAGTCGCACCCAGGCATCGAGGCGAAGATCAACCCGCGTCCGCTCTACCTGGGGTCGGCGTACAAGGCAGCGGGAAAGCTCGAAGGCATAGCGGCGCTGGTGACGGGCGTCGACTCAGGCATCGGCCGCGCAGTAGCGTACTTCTTCGCGCGCGAAGGTGCCGATGTCGCGATCGTCTACCTCGCGGAAGAACAGCAGGACGCCGAAGAGACGCAGCGCGCGATCGAGAGCCTGGGCAAGCGCTGTCTCCTCATTCCCGGTGACGTCACCGACTCCTCATTCTGCAACAAGGCAGTGGACCAGACGCGAAAGCAGCTCGGCCGCTTCGACATTCTCGTCAACAACGCCGCGTTCCAGCAGCATCAGGCATCGATCGAGGACATCTCCGACGAACAGCTCGAGCTCACCTTCCGCACCAACATCTTCGGCTACTTCTACATGGCGCGCGCGGCGCTCAAGTATCTCGACCGCGGAAGCGCCATCATCAACACCGGCTCCATCACCGGCATGGAAGGGAGCAAGGAGATCATCGACTACTCGGCGACCAAAGGCGCGATCCACGCCTTCACGAAGGCGCTCGCGCAGAACCTCGTCGACAAGGGGATCCGCGTGAACTGCGTCGCGCCCGGTCCGGTGTGGACGCCGCTCAACGTTGCGGACAAGCCGGCCGAGAAGGTGGCGAAACATGGCGCCGAGGTGCCGATGAAGCGCGCCGCGCAACCCGAGGAGGTCGCGCCCGCCTACGTCTACTTCGCGTCCGAAGCGGACTCCAGCTACGTCACGGGAGAAGTGCTCGCGGTGCTCGGGGGAGAGACCACGGCGGCGTAGCGAATCGCCGGCGCTTTGCTAGCGGGGGGCGCGCGCGCGTCCGATATTCCACGCGTGCCCCTCGTCCCTCTCTTCGGCCACGACGCGCTTCGCCGTCGGCTCGCAGACAGCGCGGTTCGTTCCGCTCTGCCCGCGAGCCTGCTCATCGAAGGACGCCGCGGAATCGGCAAGCAGCGTCTCGCACTCTGGCTCGGACAGCTTCTCCTCTGCATGGGCGAGGGCGAGCGTCCGTGCGGCAAGTGCGCGAGCTGTCGCTATTCGGCGGAGCTCGTACATCCCGATCTGCGCTGGTTCTTCCCGCGCCCGCGCTCCGCCAACACGGATCCCAGCGTCCAGGAAATTCTCGAGGATCAGGCCGACGCCGTTCGCGAGCGCATTGCCGCCTTCGGCTTGTATGCTCCGCCAAGTGGAAGCGACGCGATCTTCGTCGCGACCGTGCGCGCGCTCGTCCAGTTCGCGGCGTATAGCCCGAGCATCGCGAAGCGAAAGGTCATCGTCGTCGGCGACGCCGAGCGGATGGTGCCGCAGGAAGGCGCAGATCAGGCCGCGAACGCGTTCCTCAAGCTGCTCGAGGAGCCGCCGGCCGACACCACGATCATTCTGACATCGAGCGAGCCGGGCTCGCTGCTGCCGACCATTCGCTCGCGCGTGGTCTCGGTGCGTGTGGCGCCACTGCCGAACTCCGCGATCGCCGAATTTCTGCACGACCCGCACGTCGCGACGGCGCTCGCGGAGCTCGATCTTCCGCCGTCCGAAGGCGAGCGCATCGCGCTCGCCGCCGGCGCGCCCGGCACGCT
>JAQBQC010000333.1 GCA_028287205.1 Gemmatimonadota bacterium | reverse complement strand
CTCGAGATCGGCGGCATTGCGATGCCGGGCGTGGAGGTCTGGACGGATCATCCGGCCGTCTCCTGCATGGCGTCGCAGTACGCCGGATGGGCGCTCTCCGTGGGCAAGTACTTCGCGATGGCGTCCGGCCCGCTGCGCGCACATGCGCGCGTGGAGAAGGAGCTCTACGAGAAGCTCGGGTATGCGGAGACCGCAGCGCGCGGTGTCCTCGTTCTCGAAGGACGCACCATCCCCACCGAGGAGGCGGTCGCACTCGTCGCCCAGAAGACATCGCTCTCGCCCGCGCAGATCACGTTCGCGATCGCGCCCACCGCGAGCCTCGCAGGTGGCGTACAAGTCGTTGCGCGCGTACTCGAGACCGGGCTGCACAAGATGGAAGTGCTCGGCTTCGACGTACGGCGCGTGGTGAGCGGCGTTGGCACCGCGCCACTGCCCACGCTCGCGAAAGACGATCTGCGCGCCATCGGCCGTACCAACGACTGCATTCTGTACGGCGGCGAGACCTCGTTCGTCATCGATGCCTCGGATGACGAGCTGGCGGATCTCGCCTCGAAGTTGCCGGCCTCATCGTCGAACGACTACGGCACCCCGTTCTACGAGACGTTCAAGCGCTACGACGGCGATTTTTACAAGATCGACAAGCTGCTGTTTAGCCCCGCGGAAGTGTGGCTTACGAGCGCGACAACCGGGAAAACCTTTCACGGTGGCCTGCTGAACGCCGAGGTGTTGCGCCGCTCGCTGCTGGAGGGGTGAGCACGGCTAGTCCCCATTCTCCTGGGAGTGTGCTAAGTTCTCCCGCCCTGGCTGCTCAGGGATCGACCCTCAATGGAGAAAAGATATGCGTTCCTTTGCCCCGCTAGCCGCGGCACTGCTCGCGCTCGCGTGTTCCAAACCTGCGTCCACGCCCGCGACGGATTCCGCGATGGGCTCAATGAAGGACACCACCGCCGCGATGGCTCCGGCCGCCGCCGCTCCCGCACCCGACGCCCCCGTGTCGGCCGTCGTCGTGTTGTACAACTGGCCCAAGGACACAGCGGCGTTCGAGAAGTACTACGCCACCACGCACGTTCCGCTCGTCGGCGCGAAGGCGAAGGAGATCGGATTCTCGAAGGCGGTGCTGATCAAGTTCGCGCCCAACGCGGACGGCTCGAAGCCCGCGCACTATCGCATGGCGCAGCTCTGGTTCCCATCCGAAGCAGCGCTCAAGGCGGGAACGGCTACGCCCGGCTTCAAGGAAGTCGCCGGCGACCTTCCGAAGTTCTCGACCGGTGGACAGATCGTCCTCACGGGGCAGGAGACTCGCTAGAGCGAACGACGACCATACGTCCCGCGGACGTATGGTCGCGCCCCGCTTCGCGCGCGCCATGAAGATCGCCGTTCTGAGCACGCGCAGTGGATGGCACACCGATGAGCTGCAGCGCGCAATCGTGGAGCGCGGCCACCAGCCCTTTCGCTTTCCATACGAATCACTCGTCGCCCGCCTCGGCGCGCACGCGAGCGGCTCGCCGAGACTCGGTGCAGATGCCCCCGATCTCTTCGACTGCGATGCCGTGCTCGCGCGCATCATTCCCAACGGCTCGCTCGAGCAGATCATCTACCGCATCGACGCACTGCACTGGCTCGAGGATGCGGGCGTCCTCGTCGTGAATCCTCCCCGCGCTATCGAGCGCACGGTCGACAAGTTCTACACGTCCGCCCTTCTCGAGCGAGCCGGGCTCGCGACGCCGCAGACGGTCGTGTGCGAGCGCGTGGAAGATGCCGTAGCGGCCTTTCGCATCATGGGTGACGTCATCGTCAAGCCCCTGTTCGGCTCGATGGGACTGGGCATGGTCCGCGTGAGCGATGAAGAGACCGCCTGGCGCGTTTTTCGCGCGCTGGAAGCGATTCGAGGGATTTACTATCTTCAGCGCGCAATTCCGCACGAGGGGCGGGACATCCGCGCATTCGTCATCGGCGATCACGTCGTCGCGGCCATCGAGCGGCGTTCGCCGGGATGGCGCACGAACATCTCGCGCGGTGGCGAAGCAACTGCGATCTCGCTCCCCGCAGAGTGGAGCGACATGGCCCTGCGCGCAGCGCGAGCCGTGGGCGCCGCGTACGCTGGTGTGGATCTGCTACCGGCGCAGGATGGCACTGTTTACGTTCTCGAGGTAAATGGAATTCCGGGATGGCGCGGACTACAGGAAGCGACCTCCTTCGATGTCGCAGGCGCGCTGATCGATCACGTAGCCTCCACGCATCGCGCGCGCAACGGGGCGCACGGAACGGGATGACCACGCGAGAAGAGATCGCCGCATCCGCGCAGCTCGCGTGTCTGCTCGAGGCAAGCGCGCCCAAGCCGGGCAACGTGTCCCCCGGCATCGCCTTTCACGACACGCGATACGAGCACTTCCTCGCGAGCGCCGCGGCCATCGCGCCCGCCTTTCTCGATGCGGGCACACAGCCCGTGGGCGAGACCATTCTGCGCGCGCTCGAGGACACGCGCCGCTGGACGAGCGCAAACACAAATCTCGGCATCATCCTTCTTCTCGCGCCGATCGCGCGCGCTGCACATCTCGCGCAACCGAAAGCGCTCCGCGATCGCGTGCGCATCGTGCTCGCATCGACGACCATCGCCGATGCCGACGCCGCCTACCGCGCCATTCGGCTCGCCCACCCGGCGGGCTTGGGTGATGTAGAAGCGCAGGACATCGCGACATCGCCGTCCGTCACGCTCACCGCGGCGATGGAGCTCGCCGCCGATCGCGATGATGTCGCGCGCGAGTACGCGACCACGTTCGCGCGCACCTTCACAGTGGGCGCACCCGCACTCGAAGAAGCGCGCGCCGCCGGGCTCGACTGGCCGGATGCCGTGGTCGAGTGCTATCTCGCTCTGCTCGCCGACTCACCCGACACGCTCATCACTCGCAAGCTGGGCCCGGATGCTGCGAGCCGAGTGAGGACGAACGCAATCGATGTGCGGGCAGCGGGGGGCATGCGTACACCTGCAGGCCGACGCGCGCTTGCATCGTTTGATCTGGAGCTCAGAGATGCCGGGAATTCAAAAAACCCCGGTACAACCGCGGACATTACAGCCGCTGCGGTCTTCGTCGTACTACTGAACGGTGGATGGAACGGAGGATTGGAACGGTGAGCGAGGATAATGCGTTTCGAGTATCAGTAACGAAGGACTATCTGGTTTTCGCGGCTGCCCACTTCATCACGTTTGCCGGGCACCGATGCGAATCGCTGCACGGGCACAATTATAGAGTTGGTGTTACACTCGAAGGCGACATCGACGAGGAAAGCTGGTACGTCGTCGATTTCTCGTTCGTGAAGAAGCTCATGAAACGCCTCTGCGATCAGATCGATCACAAGGTGCTGCTGCCGCTCCAGAATCCGAAGTTGCAAGTGACGACCGAAGGCGACCGCGTGCTCGTGGCCTACGATGGCAAGCCGCGATATGTGTTTCCACTCTTTGATTGCGCATTACTGGAGATCCCGAACACGACAGTGGAAATGTTGGCGCAGTATCTCGTTCGCCTGGCTCGCGCCGAGTTGACGGGAAAGCAGTTCGCAAAGCTCGCAGTGATCGAGATCGAGGTCGAGGAAAATTTCGGCCAGTCGGCATTCTATCGCGAACACATTCGCTAGCTGTTCTACACTTTTGAGGATCACATGCTCGCGTCTCTACTGCTTGCCACGACTCTCACGGTTTCCGCGGTAGCTCCGCGGCCGCCTGTGGTCGAGCCGCAGGTTGCAATCACCGTGGACTCCGCGCGCGGTGAAGTGACTGTCCTCGCCGGCCCGTACGATCTGCCGAACATGCCGCCGGACATGGCGGAGATGCACAGGGGCTCCCCGCACGTGCTGCGCTTCGACTGGCCCGTGGAGGGCGGCATCCGCGGCTTCAACCTTTCGATGCAGACCGCAGACGGGAAGGCGCTCCCGAAATCCGTCATCCACCATCTCATCGCGGTGAACTTCGACCGCCGCCAGATCGTGTATCAAATGGTCGAGCGGCTCTTTGGATGGGGCAAGGAAACCGATCCGGTCATGCTTCCCGCCGGTGTCGGCGTTCCGCTTGCCAAGGGACAACACCTCGGCGTCTACGCGATGTGGCACAACGACTCGGGACACGACATTCACGACGCGTATCTCAAGATGACGCTCGCGTTCATTCCGAAGGCGCGTTTGCAGAACCCGGTGCTCCCGATGTACGTGGATGTCAACAATCACATCGGCGGCGTCACGACCTTTGATCTTCCCGCGGGAAAGTCCTCGCGCAGCTACGACTTCGAGTTCCCGTTGAGCGGCCGTCTCATCGGCATCGGCGGGCATCTCCACGATTACGGCACCAGCGTGCGATTCGAGGATGCGGAAACGG
>JAQBQC010000269.1 GCA_028287205.1 Gemmatimonadota bacterium | reverse complement strand
CGCGTGCGCCGTCGCGAGATAGGCGATGTAGTCACCGCCGAATCCCAGCCACGCGAAAAACAGGATGAAGCCAATCACCAGCCATCGAGAGCGCCGGCGATTGGCCTCCTGCTGCGCGAAGAGATTGACCTCGTCGCTCACTTCCTGGCGTTCATCGAAAGATCGACCTTCACGACCTCACGCTCCGCAGCATCGCTGATCTCCCAGAGCTGAGCAGGCGTCGCCTTGGCGAAGCCCGCGACGATGCTGCCGGGAAACTGCTGCTGGCGCGTGTTGTACACGGTCGCCTGATCGTTGTAGAGCTGGCGCGCGAACGCGATCTTGTTCTCCGTACTCGTCAGCTCTTCCTGCAGCTGCGCGACGTTGCCCGTTGCCTTCAGATCGGGATACGCCTCGACGACCGCGAACAGCCTGCTGAGCGACGACGACAGCTGACCCTCGGCCGCCGCGGTTGCCTGCACCTGCTGCGCCGACGGGAGCTCCGTGGTGCCGCGCGTCGCCGCGATCGCCTGATTGCGTGCAGCGATCACCGAGTCGAGCGTCTCCCGTTCGAAGTTCATCGCGCCCTTCACAGTCTCGACGAGATTCGGGATGAGATCGTGCCGGCGCTTGAGCTGAACATCGATCTGCTTCCAGGCATTGAAGACCTGGTTGCGCAGGCTGATGAGCGAATTGTACGCGTCGACGAACCAGAACACTCCCGCGGCGATGACGACGAGCAAAACGATGCCGATCATGTGTCTCCTTGACGGTGTTCACCGTGACGAAAACGCACTGACTCCACGATGGACGAGCGGGACGAAACCAAAGTTCCGTCCCGCACATTAATACGACAGTGGGAGCTGAAAAGTGTCAGGCGACCGGCGGCTGTGGTTTCTTGCTCAACAGCTTCAATCCGGTCAGCAAGAACAGCGGCACGGTCAGCATCGGCAAAAGCACCATGTTGATCCAGATCAGCGCGAGGTAGAAGGCGCCGAGTCCGAGACTTACCCAGATGGTGCCCAGGGGGCCGTGTGTTTCCACCGAATTCCTCGTTGAGTGTGCGTTCGCCGCGGAATCTATGGTGCATGCGCGGCCGGAGCCAGTGTAGTTAGACTGCGGAATGCACGATTCACTTGCGGAGCTCGTCGCGCGGCAGCTGCGCGGTCGTCGGGTGGTGCTCGCCGTCTCCGGCGGGCGCGACTCGATGTCGCTCATGCATGCCGCCGCGTCGCGTGCGAGGGAGAGCATCGCCTGCGTCGCGAGCTTCGACCACGCGACGGGCTTGCACTCCGCACGCGCGGCGGCGCTCGTGGCGCGCGTGGCCGGTGAGCTCGGACTCGAGGCGATCACCGCGCGCGCGAGCACCCCGGGCCGCACCGAAGCGGAGTGGCGGGCGCAGCGCTGGAGCTTCCTCCGCTGCGTCGCGCGCGAACGATGCGCGCAGGTGGCCACGGCGCACACGCGAGATGATCAGATCGAGACGGTGCTCATGCGCACGATGCGCGGCGCCGGCGCGCGCGGGCTCGCGGCACTCGAGTCCGGTGCCGCCAGCCAGGGCCCGATCCTTCGCCCGCTGCTCACGCTCGGTCGCGCGGAGATCGCGGCGTACGCGGCGCGCGCGAAGCTCGAGTGGGTGGACGACCCGTCGAACTCGCGAGCCGACCATCTGCGCAACCGCATCCGCCACGACCTGCTTCCTGCGCTTGCGCGCGCGCGGCCGTCGCTGCCGGGCGAGCTCCTCTCGATCGGCGCGCGCGCAGCGACGCTCCGTGCCGCGGTGGAGCGCGTGGTCGACCGCGAGCTGGGAATCGAGCGGCGCGACGGGGCAATTCTGGTTGCTCGCGAGATGATGCTACGCTATGATGCCAAAGGGCTTGCGCTGCTGTGGCCGGCTATCGCCGCTCGCGCAGGAGCGACGCTCGACCGAAGGGGAACCGACAGGCTGATCGCGTTTACCACAGGGGTGAAGCGTGGCGCGCGGATGCAGCTGTCCGGCGGCTTCGAGGCGGTGTCGCATCGCGGCGCCTTGATCGTGAGAAAGGCTGTTTCCAATGCGCCGTCCGGCGCGCTGGGGCTCTCTGCAGGGGTGCAAGTGGGTGGTTTTCGTTTCGATGCGCGTGATGAAGACGTCGTCTCGCTATGGAGCGCGAAGCTGCCGGCGGGCAAGACACTCACGGTGCGAGCATGGCATCCCGGCGATCGCATGGTGCCCGCTGGTGGGGACGCGCGACGCGTGAAGGGGCTGCTGCGCGACGCAGGTGTCGACGCAGCGAGCCGCGGTGCGTGGCCCGTCGTTCTGGCCGACGACGAGATCGTGTGGATTCCTGGAGTCCGCCGCAGCTCCGCGGCTTCCGCCCGGTCCGGTCGGCCGGTGGTGACCTATCATTGTGAGCGCATCGATCGCTGATCCACGACTCGACGGACGCGCCGTCAATCGCATCGCGTATGAGGCAGAAACGATCGCCTCGCGCGTGAGCGAGCTCGGCGCCGAGATCTCCGCAGACTATCCCGACGGCGACCTGCTCGTCTTGGGTCTGCTGAAAGGAAGTTTTATATTTCTGGGTGACCTGGTACGTCACATTACCCGCCCCATCCAGGTAGATTTCCTCGTCGCCTCGAGTTACGGCTCGGATACCACCTCCAGCGGCGACGTGCACATGGTCTACGATCCGGAAACGGTGCTCGAAGGGCGCCACATTCTTCTGGTCGAAGACATCGTCGACTCGGGACGAACCCTCAGCCGGCTCATGGACCTGCTCTCGGTCCGGCGTCCGCGATCACTGGCGATCTGCGCACTCCTTCATAAGCACATTGCCGAGCACCTGCGTTATCCGGTTCGGTACGTGGGCTTCGATGCGCCGAACGAATTTCTGGTTGGGTACGGATTGGATCATGCGGAGAATTTCCGCCATCTCCCTTATATCGCGAGCTTGCAGTAATGGCTGACCGCACACCTCCCCCGAAGCGCGACTTTAGCTGGGGTAAGATCTCGAAGACGCTCTCGCTCTGGATCATCGTCATTCTGATCCCGATCGTCTTCATGCAGGTCAATGGTGCACGCGACCAAACGACCGAGATCGACTACTCCACGTATAGTCAGCAGCTCGATCAGGACAACATTCAGAAAATATCGATCCAGGAAGGCAAGGTCATCAACGGCGACTTCAAGCACAAAATTCCGAATGCCGCCGCCGGAAAGGATGTCCTGCACTTCTCGGTTCGCTTGCCCGTTGCGAATGACCCGAAGGAAGTCGAGCGCCTGCGCGCGAAGAACGTCGAGATCAGCGCGACCGATGCGAAGGTCTCCGTGCTCGGACAGCTCATCGTCTATCTCCCGTTCCTCCTCGTCGTCGGCATCTTCTTCTTCATCTTCCGTCAGATGCAGGCGGGCGGCGCGAAAGCGTTCAGCTTCGGCAAGAGCAAGGCGAAGCTGCTTACTGGCGACACGCCGAAGGTGACGTTCGCGGATGTCGCCGGCGCCGATGAAGCGAAGGAAGAGCTCGAGGAGATCATCGAGTTCCTGCGCGATCCGCAGAAGTACACCCGGCTCGGCGGCCGCCTGCCCAAGGGCGTGCTGCTCGTCGGTCCTCCGGGCACCGGCAAGACGCTGCTCGCGCGCGCGGTGGCGGGCGAGGCGGGGCGTCCCTTCTTCTCGATGTCCGGCTCGGACTTCGTCGAGATGTTCGTGGGCGTCGGCGCGAGCCGCGTGCGCGATCTCTTCGAGCAGGGAAAGGCGCACGCGCCGTGCATCATCTTCATCGACGAGATCGA
>JAQBQC010000263.1 GCA_028287205.1 Gemmatimonadota bacterium | reverse complement strand
GAGCTTCGAGGACACGCCGGTAGTTCTCGCCGAGGACAGCGACAGCGCGGACGTGACCACCGAGCTCGTGGACGTGGGCGCCGGGACGTCGGAGAAGGACTACGCCGGGAAGAACGTGCGCGGCAAGCTCGTGCTCACCTCCGAAGCGCCGGGCGGCGTGATACCGCTCGCAATCGACAAATTCGGCGCGAAAGGAGTCGTGAGTGCCGCGCAGAACCAGCCGAACGCGTGGTCACGCGAAGATGTGAATGCAATTCGCTGGGGCCATCTCGACTCCTTCGAAGCGCGGCACACCTTTGCGTTCATGGTGTCGCTCAAGCAGTACCGCTCGCTTCAGGAGCGCCTGGCCTCGGGTGAGCACGTCACTTTGCACGCGATGGTGCGCGCGTCTCGCCACGCCGCCACGTACAATCCCGTCACCGCGCTCATTCCCGGCGCCGATCGTCGCGCCGAGGAGATCGTGCTGAGCTGCCATCTCGATCACCAGCGGCCAGGCGCGAACGACAACGCGAGCGGATGCGCGACGATTCTCGAGGTGGCGCGCACGATCTCCAGCTTGATCGCGGACGGGAAGATCGCGCGCCCCTCACGCAGCATTCGCTTCGTGTGGCCGTGCGAAGTGGAGTGCTCCCTCGCGCTCTTTCATGCGCAGCCGGAGATGCGCGCGCGCTTCAAGGCCGTGATCCACATGGACATGGTCGGCGGCGGGCCCGTGACCAAGGCGATCTTTCACATCACCCGCGGACCCACGAGCCTGCCGTCCTTCGTCTACGATGTGGGTCAGCGCTTCGGCGCATTCATCAATTCCGAGTCGCAGATGTACGCCGAGGGTACGGGCGGTAAATATCCGATGGTCTCGGGCGAAGGCGGGAAGGAGCCGCTGCTCGGCGACCTCGCGGAGTTCTCCATGGGAAGCGACCACGAGCTGTACGAGGAAGCCTCGTGGAAAATTCCCGGCATCTACATGAACGATTGGCCCGACCGCTACATCCACACGAACTTCGACATTCCTGGAAACATCGATCCGACGAAGCTGCAGCGCGCCGCATTCATCGGTGCGGCCAGCGCGCTCTTTCTCGCGAACCTGAAGTCGTCGGATGTCGCGTCGCTGTGGGCCACGATGGAGAGCTCGACGCTCCGCCGCGCAGCAACGATGCTCGACCGTCGCGCCGCACTTTCGCCCGCGGACGGCGCCGCGCTGACGCGAGCATTCATCTCGCAACAGCACGAGGCATTCGAGTCGATCGCGACGTTCGCGCCCATCCCGGACAGCGTGCGGAACGCGGCGACCGCGTTCTTTCAGCGGCTCGAGGCCGTCACCGGCAGGCCGGAGACTGCCGCGGCGCCGAGTGGCCCGGGCGCCGTCGTCTTCACGCGCAACGCCGCGGTCAGTGGCCCGATGGTGGTTTTCGGCTACGACTATCTCGCCGATCACACCAAGGGGCACGCCGCGCCCAGGCTGCTCGACTACCAGGGGTTGCGCGGCAACGGCGAGGAATACGGCTACGAGGTGCTCAACTTCGTCGACGGCAAGCGAACCACACGCGAGATTCGCGACGCCGTGAGCTCCGAGTACGGACCCGTCGACGTCGAGCTCGTAACTGAGTATCTGCGAGCACTCGAGTCCGCGGGCGTGATCCGGACGGCGAAATGAACGTTGAGCGCGCGCTCGGCTCGCTCGTCATCGCAATGCTGTGCGCGACATCGATGGCGGCTCGCGCGCAGGTCACCGCTCCTCTGTCATTCGGCGTGAAGAGCACCGCCACCGTGCCGCTCATTCCCGAGCCCGTTGGCGAGGCGCTCGCAAGCGAGCTCTCGGGATCATCCGCCAAGCGCAATCTGAAGTACATCACGCGCCTTCATCGCATGCGCGGGTCGAAGGACTTTCGTACCGCCGCGGAGTTCGTCGCCGCGCAGGCGCGCGCGTACGGACTCACGGATGTGAAGGTGCACGAGCTTCCGGCCGATGGCCACACCATGTATGGCACGCAGAAGGCGAGGCCCGGATGGGATCCCGAGTTCGCGGAGCTCTGGGACGTGCGCGTCGACAGCGCGCGTACGATTCCCCTGGCGCGCATCGCGAGCTTCGAAGATGAGCCAGTCATCCTCGCGGAAGACAGCGACAGCGCGGATGTGACGGCGGAGCTCGTGGACGTGGGCGTTGGCGCATCGGATGGCGACTATGCCGGCAAGAATTTTCGTGTCAAGCTGGTGCTCCTCTCGGGCCCGCTCACCGACGCCGCCGCGCTCGCGATCGACAAGTACGGCGCGAAGGGAATGCTCAGCGACATGCCGAATCAGGTGACGGCCTGGTGGAAGGAGGACGGAAACCTCATTCGCTGGGGCCATCTCGATGCATTCGAGGCGCGTCGCACCTTCGCATTCATGCTCTCGCAGAAGCAGGCGACCGCGCTCCGTACTCGGCTCGCCGGCGGAGAGCGCGTCACCCTGCACGCGATCGTACGGGCGTCGCGGCATCCGTCGAGCTACAATCCGGTGACCGCGCTCATCGCCGGCACGGACAGGCGCAACGAAGAGATCGTGATGAGCTGCCATCTCGATCATCAGCGCCCTGGCGCGAACGACAATGCGAGCGGATGCGCGACGATCCTGGAGGTGGCGCGCTCGCTCTCCAAGCTGATCGCAGACGGAAAGATCCCTCGGCCGTCGCGCAGCATCCGCTTCGTGTGGCCGTGCGAGGTCGAATGCACGATGGCGCTCTTCAACGCCGAGCCGGACGCGCGCGGGCGCTTCAAGGCCGTCATCCACATGGACATGGTGGGCGGAGCGCAGGTGACGAAGGCGATCTTCCACGTCAACGTCAGCCCACTCAGCCTACCCACGTTCGTCAACGATGTGGGGCACGCGTTCGGCGCGTTCATCAACACCGAATCGGACGCGTACGCGGAGGGGAATGGCGGAAAATATCCGCTCGTCTCCGGCGAGGGCGGGAAGGAGCCGCTGCAGGCCGATCTCGGTGAGTTCAACATGGGGAGCGACAACGAGCTGTACACCGAGGGCTCGTACCGCATCCCCGCGATCTATCTGAACGACTGGCCCGATCGGTACATCCACACGAATCTCGACACGCCGGCGAACATCGACGCGACGAAGCTTCAGCGCGCCGCGTTCATCGGCGCGGCGAGCGTGCTCTTTCTCGCGAACATGAAGTCGTCGGACGTCCCCGCGCTGTGGACGACGATGCAGAGCGCCACGCTCCAGCGCTCCGCGAAGATGCTCGCGCGCCGCTCGAAGCTCACGCCACCCGAGGCGGCGACGTACACGCGCGAGTATCTGGCCTCGGAGCGCGCGGCATTCGAATCGATTGCCGGATTCGCGGCAGTCCCGGACAGCGTGCGTCGCAGCGCGGACGTGTTTTACGCCCGACTTGCGGCAATGGTGGGCGCCAGCGAAGGCACGCCGCTGGCAGCCGCAACCGGCGATGCCTCGCGAGTGTACGCGCGTAACGCGGCGGTGTCCGGCCCGATGATCGTGTTCGGCTACGACTACCTCGCCGACCACACGCGCGGCGGTGCACCACCGCGACTGTTGTCGTTCGTGGGCGCGCGGGGAACCGGCGCCGACTATGCGTATGAAGTGCTCAACTTCGTAAACGGAAAGCGGAGCGCGAGCCAAATCCGCGACATGGCGAGCGCCGAGTTCGGACCGGTGGATCTGCAACTGGTCAGCGAGTATCTGCGAGCGCTCGAAGCCGCCGGAGTGGTCCGGACCGCGAAGTGAGACTACCGCATCCCCTGACTCTCCTCGTCGGCTGCACGGTCATCGCAGCGGCGCTCACGCACGTGCTCCCCGCGGGCAAGTTCGACATGCGCGACGATCCGGCTACCGGAAAAAAGGTTGCCGTCGCCGGCTCGTATCATCGGGTGGAGGCGCATCCGGTCACGCCGTTCGAGACTGTCGTGGCGATCCCGGATGGGATCATCGATGCGGTTTCCGTGATCGCGTTCGTCTTTCTCGTGGGTGGCGCGTTCGGTGTCGTCGACAAGACCGGTGCTCTCCGCGACGGCATCGACTGGCTCGTCCGTCGACTCGGCGATCGCGGCATCGTCGCGATTCCAATCGTCTGCCTCGCCTTCGCGGCTGGCGGTGCGTTCGAGAACATGCAGGAAGAGATCATTGCAATCGTTCCCGCCCTTCTCATGCTCACTCAGCGGCTCGGATTCGACCGGCTGACGGTCGCCGAGATGAGCGTCGGCTCCGCGGCAATCGGCTCGTCCTTTAGTCCCATCAACCCCTTCCAGGCGCTGATCGGTCAAAAAGTCGCCGGAGTTCCGCAGTTCTCGGCGGCGGGATTCCGCGGCGTGTTCCTGGCGCTCGCACTGTTGCTCTGGATTGCCGGCACGATGCGCCACGCGCGTCGCGTTCGAGTGGCGCCCGTGCGCGCAGAGATTGGCTCCGACTCGAAGCCGTTCGTGTTCCGTGGTCGAGCGGTGCTGGTGATCGTGCTGGCGACCTTCGCGGTGTTCGTGTGGGGCGTCGCGAGGCTGCACTGGGACTTCGATCAGGAGGCGGCGCTCTTCTTCGCGATGGGAGCAGTGGTCGGCATCGTTGGCGGGCTCGGCGTGACGGGCACAGCCGAAGCGTTCGTGGAGGGCTTTCAGTCGATGGCCTACGCGGCACTTCTGATCGGGTTCGCGAGGTCGATATCGGTTGTGATGGAGCAGGGTCTGATCATCGACACGGTGGTGAATGGGCTCGCTTCTGCGCTCGCGGGGCTGCCCACGGCGCTGGCGGCGGTCGGCATGATGGCGGCGCACGCGGCCATCCACGTTCCGGTTCCGAGCGTGAGCGGACAAGCGGTGTTGACCCTGCCAGTGTTCGCGCCCGTTGCAGATCTGCTGCACATGTCGCGTCAGGTCGCCGTTCTTGCGTACCAGTATGGGGCCGGAATATGCGAGCTGGTGACCCCTACAAACGGTGCCCTGATGGCTATTCTCGCTGCCTCCGGCGTGAGGTACGATGAATGGATCCGCGGGGCCGGGGTCATGCTCGCCCTTGTAACCGCGTTGGGCGTTGTGGCGGTGGTTGTGGCCGTGTCCTTGGGCGTGACGTAGCGCACTTACCGCCGAGCGGACTGAGCAGAGCTGGAAGAGCCCGCTTGCTTTTTCACCCGTTGCGGTGGCATTATCCTCGCTACTAGGACAAGCGTGGAGGCCACGGTGGCCCCGACTACGACCGGGCAGGCGGCCCGGCAGAACCCTTCGACATGGAGGCGCGGTGTATCAAAAGCCGAAGGTGGAACGGTTCGGCACGTTCCGCGAGTTGACCCAGGTCGGTTTCAACGGAACCACAGATGGCTTCACTATCTGCGGTATCGGAACGGGAAATGAGCTCTGCGGCGCGCCAGGCGCTCCGCCGTGCCGTGAGTCCGTGGCGACTTGATCTGAGTCGTTGGCACTGATGACACATGAGGGGCAGTCGGTTCTACTGACTGCCCTTCATGTTTTTCAGCCCACCACGCGCGGGACGATCACGCGCAGGCTTCGCGGACGAGCTCGATAATGCAGTGGCGACTTCATCTGCTGCACTTCTCCGTCTGTCGCCACGAGAGTGCGGTGGTGACGCGTCTCGATCACGAACTCCGTAGCCGTGAGCGCCTCGAAGTCGCGAGCTTGTTGCAGCCGGCCGAACAGGGCGGCAAGCGAGAGCCGGACGAGCGCGGATCGCCCAGGCCGCTTCACGATGTAGATGCTGAGCACTCCGCCCTCGAGCGACTCGCGCACCCCAATCTCGAAGCCTTCCATCTTGTACTCGTTGTTGCCGATGAACACGAGCGGGGTGACGTAGCTGCGCTTCGTGCCATCGACCTCGATGCGCACCGTGAGAAAGGGAAATCTCCGCAGCACCGCAAGCGACGCCCACAGAAAGGAGCGCCACTTGCCGCGGCCCAGTCGCGTTTGCTGGCGCTCGCGATCGCGCACGATGTCCGGATAGAGCCCGAGGCTCGAGTTGTTGATGAAGACGCGGCCGTTCACCTCGCCGACGTCGACAGCGATCACATTGTTCTCGATGATGTTCTGCACGCTCTCGTCGAGATCGAGCGGGATGCCCAGATCCTTCGCGAAGTGATTGAGTGTGCCGAAGGGAAGCACGCCGAGCGTGATGCCGGTGCCGGCGAGTGCAGCGGCGGCAGTGGAGATGGTTCCGTCGCCGCCGGCGGCCACGAGCATCCGCGGGCGCTCCGCCACCGCCGCGCGCACGAGTGTGTCGATCTCGGCGCCCGTGCGCGCGAGACGAATGTCGGCGTTGATGCCGCCCGCGAGGAAGAGCGCGGCAAGCGTCTGCGACCGATTTTGAACGTGCGGATTTCCGGCGCCGGCGTTGATGATCACCGGAATGGTGGAGCTCAACGGCACACCGCGAGCGCTATGGAGAAACCTCGCGCTCGCTGGGCTCGTCCTTCCCGTCGTCTCCGTAGTACTCGTCCACGCACGTCGAGATCACGTAGTTGAGCCGCTCGTCTCCGTGCATCGACTTCACGCGCGAGATGCCCGCGGGGATCCCGGACCACACGTCCTTGATCAGCACGAGCAGCTGTTCCGCGCGAAGTCCCGCGCGCCGCGCCTCCATGCACACCTGCCGGAGTGCCACGCGCAGCTCGCGATGCGCGCTCGCGGACGCGTCCGCGTTGTGCAGCTGCGAGTCCTGGAAGACAAGCTCGAGGCTCGTCCGCAGACGTCGATTCGCGTTTCCGTGTGTGCTCTCGTTGACGCGCGAATCGACTGGCTGCTGATTCGGAGAGTCGGGTAGCATGCGAACCTCTGCTGACGGGTACCAGATCGCCGTGTCGAGGACCTGAACAGTCCCGGCACGCGACGATGAAACGATGCATTCTATTCGTACGATGCAGACGCGGCGTGCGCAATGGTAGAAAGGGTATATATCGTTCTGAGAACGATTACAGCTTGATACGTATTAATCTATACAGACGATTGGAGCGACGATGCCGCTGTCGGGGAGAGCGCTGATCCGCACCGCCATGCTCGTGGCGATCTGCGCGTGCGGATCTGACGCGACCGGGATTTTCCGGGCCACTCGCACGCTCTCGATCAGCACGTCGCCGCGGCAAATTCCACCACCCACCACGGCTGACTTCATCGCCGCGTTCGATCTCGCGTACTCCGCCGGTGCGCGCGGAGCGCTCGTCACATCCACGTGGAAGGATCTCGAGCCGACCGCGGGCGCGCTCGATGTCTCGTCATTCGTCGATCAGATCGACTACGCCCACAGCCGCATGCCTGTGACCTTCGTCGGCATTCAGCTGATCAACACGGTGGCGAAAGAGGTGCCTGCCGATCTCGCGGACTCGGCGCTCGATGGAGCAGCAATGCGCACGCGCTTCCATGCGCTCATCGATGCGCTCGCCACGGCGCTTCCGGGAAAGATCACGTACCTCTCGATCGGCAACGAAGTCGACGGATATCTCGAGTCGACAGGACAGTGGACACCGTATCGAGCCTTCTACGAGGACGCGCTCGACTACGCGCATGTGAAGATGCCCGGCGTGCGCGTCGGCGTGACGGGCGGCTACGATGGCGTGGTGGGATCGCTGCACACGCAGATGGCCGCGCTGAACACCCGAAGCGATGTCATCATGCTGACGTACTATCCGATCGGCACCGATTTTCAGGTCGGCGCGCCGACGATCGCGCGCAGCGCGTTCCCAGCCATCCTCGCTGCGGCAGGAGGCAAGCCGGTGCTTCTCCAGGAGCTCGGCTACCCCGCATCACCGCTGCTCGGCTCGAGCGACGCGAAGCAGGCCGCATTCTTCGCGGACGCGATCAATCAGTGGTCGAAGATCGATGGGGCGCAAATGCCGTTCGTGAATCTCTTTCTTCTGCACGACTTCACGACCGAAGAGTGCGATCTGCTCGGCCAGTACTACGGCATTCCGAACAACGCGCAGTTCGAGGCCTTCCTGTGCACGCTGGGGCTGCGACTCGCGGACGGCACACCCCGCCCCGCCTGGCAGGCAGTGGTGAATGCGGCAAGCGCCGCGGGGCTCCCCACACAGTAGACGCGACGCCATGCACCGAATTCGGCCAGACTGTGTTATCTATCAGGAACAGCTGGAGGGTCGCAGAACCTGACGAGCGGTCGCCGCTGGCACGTAAAAGCAGAATCAACCGTGCCATGCTGGACGCGTGCGTGGCGACACCCCATCGAGGTGCATCATGTTGGAACGTCGGATCCCCGCGCTGTGCGCGCTCGGCATGCTCGCACTCTTCGCCGGCCGCGCGGGCGCACAGAGCAGTTCGCTCGATCAGGCAAAGACCATCTACGAGACAGTCGCCTCGAGCGGCGGCACCGAGCGCGCGTCGCTCGAGATGGCTCGCGCGCGCTCATCGATCGACGCCGCGGATTCTGCGAAGTCGAACGGCCGCGATCGCGCCATCGCGGACGCGATGGCAACGCAGGCGCTGCACGATGCGCAAGCGGCCGAAGCTGCCAACAGTCGCATCCACGACCGCCAGGTGGCGGACAGCCTCCACGCGTATCGGCTGACGCAGCTCGTCGCTCTCTCCCAGCGGCAGCGCGATGAGCTCTTCAAGCAGAACCAGCTCTCGCACGCCGAGATCGTGGATTTGCGTGCGCAGAATCTGCTGACGGTGTCGCAGTCGGATTCGCTCCGGCTGCAGCTCGACTCGCTCAGAGCGTCGGCCGCGAGCGCGCAGGAGCTGAGCGCACGTCAGCTGGATTCCGCGCGCGTGTCGCAGGCGCAGGTCGTCCGGCAGCAGGATTCACTGCGCATAGCGCAGGCAGCCGCCAGCGAGGTGCGCTCGTCGCAGGGTCGCCAGACGGATTCGTTGCGCGCGGTGGCGGATCGCGCACAGCGACAGGTGGATTCGATCAGGTATGCGAACGCGCAGGCGTCGCGCGTGCAGACGGAATCGGAGCGGATGCGGACGGACTCGCTGCTCCGCACGGCGCGGATGGCCACGCAGGAGTCGGACTCCCTGAGACGGCTCGTGGGACGCAGCGCCTACGTGCGCGACTCGCTCCGGGTGCGCGATTCGGTGCGTGCCGTGTCGGATCTTGCGGCGCGGCAGCAGGATTCGCTGCGCATCACGCAGACGGTGCTCCAGCAGACGCGCACACTCGACAAGCTGCGCGCCGATTCGATACTGAAGGCTGCAGCGCTCACGGCGCAGATCGCAGACTCGATGCGCGCCGCGTCCGTGCGCGCGTCGCTGAGCGAGACGGCAACGGAGCGGCAACGATCGGATTCGCTGCGCAAACAGTCGGAGCTCGTGAACCTGCGTCTCGACTCGCTCAGACGCTCGGCGGCGCAGACGCAGCGGCAGCGTGATTCCGTGCAGGCATTGGCAGCGGTTTCGGCCAGGCAGGTCGATTCGCTTCGCAGCGAGGCGGTGTCGGCGTCGCGCACGCG
>JAQBQC010000259.1 GCA_028287205.1 Gemmatimonadota bacterium | reverse complement strand
TCGGCTCGTCGCGACGATGGGGGCGCGCGGCGCGGCGTTCTCACTCGCCGCGGCGGCGCTGCTCGCCGGGCTCGCCGCGTTCTGGCTCGGCGACGCGCGATGGATCAGCGAGCCCGCCGCGCCGGCAATCGCGTGGGTGATCGTGCTGGTGGCGATCGGCGTGCCGCTCGCGTGGACGATCGTGCGAGTGCGTCGATCGGCGACGCCGGCCAAGGTCGCGCATGCCATCGAGCGGGAGCGCGCGCTGCGCGACGGCTCGCTGCGCGGGGCGCTCGAGGTGGAAGGGCAGGGAGTGTTCGGCGAGCGCGGGGCGGGCGCGCTCGGCGCAACGTTGGCGTCGCATCCGGGCGCGCTGGCTCCGGCGATGCTGCGTGGCGCGGTGATCACGGGCGCGGGAGCGTTCGTCTGCGCCATGCTCGCGCTCGTGCTGCTGGGAGGTGCGCGTCGCAATTCACCCGACGGTTGGCGCGCGATGCGGCATCCGGTGGGCGCGTGGACGGGCGCGCTCGTCCCTCCGCTCTCGATCGTGGATCCGCCGCGCGAGGTGATGCGCGGCGACTCGCTGCGGTTGCGCATTCTCGCACCGTCGCGGCGCACGATCGAGTTTCACACGCGCGCAACCGGCGCCCCGTGGAGCGCGCGCACGCTCGAGGTGAGCGGCGGCGCGGCCTCCGTGACGCTCGGCCCGCTCGACGCGGACATGGCGCTGGTCGCCACGGATGGCCGCACGCAGACGGACACGGTAGTCGTGCACGTCACCGACCGCCCCTTCGTGGGCGACGTCGCGATCCGCGCGATCTATCCGGCGTATCTCGATCGTCCCGCCGAGACGGTGCCGGCGGGTGAGACCGTGCGCGTGCCGCGCGGAACGACGCTCGTGATCCGTGGACGCGCATCCGCGGTGCTCGACGCGGTCGCGCTCGTGAGCGCGCACGATACGGTGCGGCTGGAGCCGGACGGGCACAACTTCGCGGGTCGTCTGAGCGCATCGAATGGCGGCCGCTGGACGTGGATGGCGCGCGGCGCGCGCGGCCCCGTCACCGACGTGCCCGCGCCACTCGATGTCGATGTCCTTCCCGATTCCGCGCCGCGAGTGGAGATCGTGGATCCTGCGCACGACACGATCGCGCTCGCGGGAAATGAGCTCCCGATTCGAGCGGCCGCGAGCGACGATCACGGCCTGGCGACGGTGACGATGCGCAGCTGGCGCGAGATGGCGAGCGGCAGCGCGCAGCCGGGTGTCGAGCAGCCGCTGGCGGCGCCGAGCGCGCCTGAGTGGTCCGGTGCGGCCACGATCGACGCGAGTGTGCGCGGGCTGCAGCCGGGCGATGTGCTGCACGTGACGATCGCCGCCACGGATAATTCTCCCTGGCGGCAGACGACCGTGAGCAGGGAGCTCGTGTTGCGCGTGCCGTCGCTCACCGAGCAGCGCGAGCTCGCACGCGCGATGGGAGACAGTCTCGCAGCGCGTGCGACGCGCGCGGCGAGTGAGCAGAAGCAGCTCGCGCAGAAGACAGACGAGGCGTCGAAGAGCCGCGACCGCACTTCGACCTCCAGCGACAGCAAGTCGAACGGGCGCAGCGGCAGCAACAGTGAGAGCGAAAAGTCCGCGATGTCGTATCGCGCGGCCGAGCAGTCGAAGGCGCTGGCGGCGCAGCAGCAGAAGTTGCAGGACCAGGTGAAGTCGCTGCAGAAGGATGCGCAGGCGCTCGGGAAGCAGCTCCAGGCCGCGGGCGCGCTCGACAGCTCGCTCTCGCGACAGCTCGCGGAGGCGCAGCAGATGCTCGCGCAGGCGCTCACGCCCGAGCTGCAGCAGCAGCTCGAGGATGTGCAGAAGAGCACGCGGCAGCAGTCGCCCGACGATGCGCGGCAGTCGATGCAGAACCTCGCGCGGGCGCAGCAGGCCCTCAAGCAGCAGCTCGAGCGCAGCGCCGAGATGCTGAAGCGCGCCGCGCTCGAAGGATCGATGCAGACGCTGCGCGATGAGGCAAAGGACCTGGCGAAACAGGAGCGCACGACGGCCGAGAAGATGGCGCGCGCGGATAGTGGCGCTGGAAAGGACGCGGCACCGTTGAGCGAGCGCTCGCATCAGCTCGCGAACGACGTGCAGCAGCTCGCGCAGCGGCTGCAGCAGGAGAAGGCGGAGAGCGGTCCCAAGGCGCTGCAGCAGGGCGCGCAGCACGCGCAGCAGTCCGCGGACGCGATGAAGCAGGCGGCGCCGAAGAACGGAGCGCAGAGCAGCGCACAGAAGCAGCAGGGAATGAACGGTCAGAAGGATCCGGGCGCCGAGCAGCAACAGCAGTCCTCCGACAGCGCGCAGCAGGCGCAGGGCGCAGAGCAACAGCAGGGCGGCGCGCAGCAGCGAGATGCCGCGCAGCAGAAGAGCGGAGCGCAGCGCCGGCAGTCCCAGGGCGGGCAGCCGTCCGCGCAGCAGACCGCCGCCGCGCAGCAGGGCGCGCAGCAGATGGAACAGGCCGCGCAACAGCTCTCCGATGCGCGGCAGCAGCAGATCCAGGAATGGAAGAACGGGCTCACGAAGGATCTCGACAAATCCATTCAGGAGACGCTGCAGCTCGCGCGTCAGCAGCAGGCCCTTGCAGACAAGGCGCGCGCGGGCGGATCGCCGTCGCTCAAAGGCGATCAGAGCGCGGTGCAGCAGGGAGTCGAGAAAGTGAGCGAAGGAGTGCAGCGCTCCGCGCGCCAGTCATCCCACGTCTCGCAGCAATCGCAGCGCGCGCTCGGCGATGCGCAGCAGCGTGTACAGGAAGCGACGAGGCAGACGGCGGACGCGTCGCCGAACGGTCAGCAGGAGACCGCGGGGGCGATGGATGAAGCCGCGCAATCGCTGAACGAGGCGGCGACCAAGCTCATGGCCGATCGCCAGCGCGCGGCGAAAGGATCGTCGGCGTCGGGCTTCTCCGAGATGATCGAGAAGATGCGCCAGCTCGCGAAGGAGCAGGGGTCGCTCAACGGACAGTCCGCGTCGCTGATGCCGGGCGCGGGCGGTCAGCCCAGCGGCGAGGGGAGCGAGCAGGCACGCACGCTCGCGCGCTCGCAGCGCGGTCTCGCCCAGCGCACCGAGGAAGCGGGCGCCGGAGAGGCGCACGCCGCGGCAATGGCGAAGGAGATGCGCGACATCGCGGCGCAGCTCGAGACCGGACGCGTCGACGCATCGCTGCTCGACCGCCAGCAGAAGCTCTTCCATCGGCTACTGGACGCAGGGCTCTCGTTGCAGAAGGACGAGCGTGAAGACACGGGGAAGCGCGAATCCGAATCGGCGACGAACGCCGCGTCGGTTGCGCCAGGCAACACGAACTCCACCGGCCGCGCTGCGCTCAAGTATCCCGAGCCCACGTGGAACGAGCTGCGCGGTCTCTCGGCCGAGGAGCGGCAGTCGGTGATGGAATATTTCAAGCGGATCAATGCGGAGCCGTAGCGCGTCGATCATCGCCCTGCTGCTCTCGTGCGCGAGCGCACTCGCGCCCGTCGTGCGCGCGCAGGCGCCAGCGACCGATCCGTACGCGCGCGCCGAGACGCTCGAGCTGGGCTCGAAGTTCGCGGACGCCGCCGCGGCGTACAGCGAAGCGCTCACGCACGATCCCGCGAATCTGCCCGCGCTGCTCGGACTCGAGCGCATGGATGCGCAGCTCGGTCATCTCGAGCAGTTCCTGCCGGTGATCGAGCGCGCGATCACGGCCAAGCCGCAGCTGGCGCCCATCCGCGAGGCGCAGCTTCGCACGCTGCGCTCGCTGGGCAAGCGTGATCAGCTCCGCGATGCATTCGAGCGCTGGCGGCACGACGTCCCCGGCGATCCGACGCCCGCGCGCGAGTACTCGCGGCTGCTCATTGCCGACGGCGACACGCGCGCGGCGGACAGCGTGCTGCGTCAGGCGCAGCGCGACGTCGGGACGGGACGCGGCTTCGAGTACGAGCTCGCGCAGCTGCGCGCAGCCACCGGGCTCTGGGACCTCGCGGCGCAGTCGTGGCG
The DNA here is from genome assembly GCA_028287205.1 of Gemmatimonadota bacterium. GTDB lineage: Bacteria > Gemmatimonadota > Gemmatimonadetes > Gemmatimonadales > Gemmatimonadaceae > FEN-1250. The sequence continues at coordinate 389 of JAQBQC010000259.1, read as the reverse complement.
CGAGGCGGTGGAGGACAACGGCTATCTCGATCAGGCCGCGACCTTCTCGCTCGTGTCGGCGCCGGTGTCGGCGCGCGCTGGAATCGTGAAGGCGCTCCAGGCGTCGCCAGTGACGGTGCCCGCGCGACGCGTGCTCGCCTCGCTGCAGCTCATGTGGGGCACGCCGCGCGACGGATGGGAGTCGCTGCGCGTCTTGAATCCCGACAGCGCGGCCGTGGTCACGTGGGGAGAGTTCGCGACGAAAGCGGAAGAGGTGGGGGCGTGGCTCGTCGCGCGCGATGCGCTCGCTGCGGCGCAGCACGCGAGCCCGGAGCCGCGCGCGCTGGCTCGCGCCGCGTACGACGCGCTTCGCGGCGGCGACGCTACCGGCTCGCTCTTTCTCTCCACGC
>JAQBQC010000182.1 GCA_028287205.1 Gemmatimonadota bacterium | reverse complement strand
GATGATAGCGCTCGAGCCATCGCTCGCTCCACGCATCGAGCGAACCTTCGGCGATGGCGTTTCGCACGTCACGCATCAGCGCAATCAGGAAATGTACATTGTGCAGGGAAAGAAGATGCATCCCGAGCGCCTCGTCCGATACGAACAGATGGCGGATGTAGGCGCGGGTGAAGCGCCTGCACGTCGAGCATTCGCACCGTGAATCGAGCGGCAGCGGGTCGGTTCGGAACTTTACGTTGCGCACGTTGAGCCGCCCCTCGCTGGTGAACGCGGTTCCCGTGCGTCCCATGCGCGTGGGCGCGACGCAGTCGAAGAGATCGACGCCCCGGCGCACACCCTCGATGAGATCTTCGGGAAATCCGACACCCATGAGATAGCGCGGCCGGTTCACGGGGAGCGCCTCGTTCATCACGTCGAGCATCTCGTACATGGCAGGCTTGGGCTCGCCTACCGACAGCCCGCCGATGGCGACCCCATCCCAGTCGCCGATCGAGCCCATCGCGCGCGCGGCCGCGCGGCGCAGCTCCGCGTGCGCGCCGCCCTGCACGATCGGGAAGAGCGTCTGCTCTCCGCCCGCTTCTCCCTCGAGCTCCTGCAGACGCCGGTGCTCGCGTACGCATCGCTCGAGCCATCGAATCGACCGCTCGCTCGCATCGAGCGCGTCGGCATACTCCGATTGGCCGGGGATCACGTGATCGAACTGCATGATCACGTCGGCGCCGATCGCGTGCTCGAGCGCCATCACGCTCTCGGGCGTGAACAGCCGCCGCGAGCCATCGATGTGCGACTGGAAGGCCACGCCGTCCTCGCTCACGGTGCGCATTCCTTCGAGCGAGAACACCTGAAAGCCGCCCGAGTCCGTCAGCATCGGGCCATCCCACGCCATGAAGCGGTGGATGCCGCCCATCGCGCGCACGACGTCCTCGCCGGGCCGCAGATGGAGATGATAGGCGTTGGCGAGAATCATCTGCGCGCCGATCGCTCGCAGATCGAGTGGATCGAGCGCCTTCACCGTCGCAGCGGTGCCAACGGGCATGAACGCGGGCGTCTCGACATCGCCGTGCGGCGTCCGAAACACGCCGGCGCGTGCGCGTCCATCGCGCGCGTCAATCGTAAAGCCGAAGCGGGAGCTACTCACCGCCACCGCTCCGTCGCGCTGCGTGCGTGCTAGAGGATCGCCATCGCATCCCCGTACGAATAAAACCGGTACCCCGCATCCACCGCCTCTCTGTACGCGCGCATCGTGAGATCATATCCCGCCAGCGCGGCGACCAGCATCAGGAGCGTCGAGCGCGGAAGATGAAAATTCGTGATCAGTCTGTCTATGCCGCGAAACGTATAGGGTGGACGAACGAACAGCCGCGTCTCCCCTCTCGACTCGGCGAAGCTCCCATCCGCGTGCACGGCACTCTCGAGCGCCCGCGCGCTCGTGGTGCCCAGCGCCCAGATCTTCCCGCCACGAGATCGCACCTCGTTCAGCGCGCTCGCGCTCGCGGCCGAGAGCTCGTAGCGCTCTTCGTGCATCGGATGCTGCGCGGGATCCTCCACCTCCACCGGCTTGAACGTCCCCGCGCCCACGTGCAGCACCACATCCACTCGGCGAACTCCGCGCGCGTCGAGCTCCGCGAGCAGCGCCTCGGTCATGTGCAGCCCCGCCGTGGGCGCCGCTACTGATCCCTTCTCGCGTGCGTAGACTGTCTGGTAGCGCTCGGCGTCCGCGGTCGTATCGGCGCGCGCGATGTACGGCGGGAGGGGAATGTGCCCGTGTCGCTCGATGGCGGCGTCGATGTCGCCCTCGGTCACGAGTCGCACGACGCGCGTGCGCCTGTCCGTGAGCGAGACGATCTCCACGTCGAAGCCAGCCGCGATGTGCACGCGTCGCCCTGGGTGCAGCTTGCCGCCCGGACTCACCATCGCCTCCCACGTTCCATCCGCCAACGGGCGCAGGAGCAGGATCTCCGCGGGCGCGCCGGAGTCCCGAGTGCCGAGCAGGCGCGCGCGCAGCACCTTCGTGGTGTTGAGCACGAGCGCGTCGCCGGGTGTGATTATCGATGGCAACTCCGCGAATGCACGATGCGCGATCGCTCCGGTGGCTCGATCGACCGTGAGCAGACGGCTCGCATCGCGCGTCGGCAGCGGACGCTGCGCGATCTGTGCGGCGGGAAGCTCGAAATCGTAATCGGACGTTCGCGTCCCACGCTCGTGGGTGCCGGGCTCCGTCACTCCACGATCGTGAGCGGCCGCTCGCGTGACACGTGACGGTGAGTGGCCAGGTCCGTGATGTCGACGTCGATCATGTAGTTGCCCGGCGTCGCGTCACCGAGATCCAGCGTGACGTAGTCCACCGCAACGGCGTTCGCCGGCGTTTGCCTCGGGAAGGTGAGCGAGATGTGATCGCTTCCGTTTCCGGAGATCCCGACCGCACTCTTCACGCCCCCGATGATCTTCGCGGCCAGCGCGCCAAGTCCTCCGCCTTTTTCGCGGCGCAGCGTGATCGTGACGTTGTACGACGACGTTCCGTTGGCCGCCTTCTGCAGATCGTACGTCTCCCACAGCATCGCGAACGAGTTCCCGCGCTTCACCCGCCCCACGTTGGGCGCGATGCGGAAGTCCGACCAGCGGCCCGCGCTTCCATTCGCTGGAGCCACCGAGTCCGCCACGAGGATGTCGCTCACGCCGAAGCCGCCGCCGGGAATCAGCTCGATGCGGCTGGCCGATCGCGCGCCGCGTCCCGCATCCGCCTGCAAAGCCTCGACGCGATAGAGAAACGTCCCCGCCTGCAGGCGCGTGCGCCACGCATGC
>JAQBQC010000173.1 GCA_028287205.1 Gemmatimonadota bacterium | reverse complement strand
GCGATACCGTTCGACAGATTGGCGCGTCTTGGCGACGATCGGGCTCGAAGCCCAACGCTCTCAGTTGGGCCTCGATCTTGTCATACGCGCTGCGAGTGCTAACGCTGACGATGATGTCGACATCAATCGTCGGACGGAGACGCACAGCACCTATGTCGCTGAGGAGCAGTTCAGCCATTTGGCCCCCAATGAACACCACCTCGTCAAGCATCGGTCGGAGCCGTCTCGCAGTCCGGATCAGCAGATCCCGGTTTGGACTGGCGGGCGAGGTCATTTAGGGTGCCGATCGCGATTGCGCGCTAGAAGGCGTTCGCGGAAATACTGCTTGGCTCGTTCTCGCTCTCGAGCTTGACCGACTCGAAGCTCATCGACCGCTGCCAGCAGCTCATACAACGGCACATTGTGGCGGGCCGTTTCTGGTGCACCGGGATATAAGGGCGCGAGACTCGCGCCACGAACTTTCCCCGCCGCACTCGGCCACACGATGACATTGTCGTCAAACAAGGCATCGGCGAACGGGGGCGCCGAATGCGCCGTTGGAACGCCACGTGTCTCAGGTCCCAGAGTAGCTGGAAATGCGTAGGGGACGCCGGACACAATGAAATCATGCAGTGCGTGCGCATTCACTTCACGATCTTCGCGCGCCAGTCGCGAAGCTATTAATCGACGCACGCTATTGTGCGCCTCTCCCTGCGAGAGTCCGACCGATTTTGAAAGCTCGCGGTACTGCATTCCTGGGCTGAGCAGAAGCTGGAGCGCTACCGCGACATCATGTGGACGCAAGACAGACATAGTGTCATTCAGAGTTCATGAATCGTGAACAAGATTGGATTCATAGTTCATGAATCGTGAACACGTAGTATACGATCACATTTCTCAATGGCAACCAAGCCGACAGAATTTCTTTAAGTGCTTAAAACACAGTATCTTAGAGGCTCCCCTCCGACAATCCGACGCCGTGCCTCACGTCCTTTACGCCGATCAGGGTTCAGATCACCTCGTACGCGATCAGCACGGCGACCAGCGACACCATCGTCAGTCCCGCGAGAAAGAGATAGTCGGCGGCCCGCTCGAATCGCCTCGCATTGCGCTGGGTCGTCGCTCGGAGTGCGAGATACGCCAGGAAGCACGCGCCAAGAAATACCAACGCATCCAGGGCGAGCAGATTGTCGGCGATACTGTCGACGTGCGCGGATCGGGAGACGACGCGAAAGAGGCCGATGACAGTGAGGCAGACACCTACCATTCCCGCCGAGACAGAGAAAATGTGCTCGCTCAGCTCTCGACGCGGAGTGGTGGAGATGCCCTCTTCATCGTCGAGCGCCACTACATCGCTCGAGGCAGCGTCAGCGTGAAGGTGCTCCCTTGCCCGACCGTGCTCTCCACAGTGACGTCGCCGTTCATCGCGCGCGCGAGGTCGCGGCTGATGGCGAGTCCCAGACCGGTGCCTTCGTGCTGGCTCGTGCGGGAGCGACCCAGCTGAACGAACGGCTCGAAGATCGCCGCGAGCTTCTCCGTAGGAATCCCTACGCCGCTGTCCTCGACGACGATGCGTACACAATCACTCTCGCCGGCGCACCGAACCGTGACGGTTCCGCCGGGCTGTGTGAACTTGATCGCGTTCGACATGAGATTCAGCACGATCTGCTCCGCCTTCTGTCGATCGGCATGCGCGATGATCTGAAGCGACGCGGGCTCGTTCGAGAGCGTGATGTTCTTCGTATCCGCCTGCGGCGCGATGAGCGGCAGCACGCCATCGAGGATGCTCTGTACCGGAACCGGCAGCAGATCGTAGGCCACCTGCCCCGCCTCGATTCTGCTGAAGTTCAGCAGATCGGTGATGATGCCAAGCAGGTGCTGCTGGCTTGCGCGGATGCGTGAGACATAGTCCTGCTGTTGCTCGGTGATCGGCCCGCCAATCCCGATCGCAAGAAGCTCGGCGTAGCCGCCGATCGCATTGAGCGGTGTGCGCAGCTCGTGCGACATGGCGGCGAGGAATTCGCTCTTCGTGCGATTCGCCACCTCCGCCTCGGCAACACGCCTGGTGTCCGCCAGGGCCCGCTCCTGCGCGGCGCGCCGCTCCGTGAGATCGCGCGTCACCTTGGCGAAGCCGATGAGCTCTCCCGCGGGATTGCGCACGGCGGTAATGACGACGTTCGCCCAGAGCCGCGTGCCGTCCTTCCGAAGGCGCCACCCTTCGTCTTCGAAGCGGCCCTCTTTGGCCGCGACGAGCAGCTCGAAGGCCGGTTTGCCCTGCTTGATGTCTTCGGCGGGATAAAACGTCGAGAAGTGCTTGCCGATGATCTCCGCCGCCGTGTAGCCCTTGATGCTCCGGGCGCCCTCGTTCCAGCTCACGATGTGGCCGCTCGGGCTCAGCATGAAGATCGCGTAGTCCCTCACGCCCTGAACGAGGAGTCGGAAGCGCTCTTCACTCACTCGCAGCGTTTCCTCGGCCGCGCGTCGCTCCGTGAGGTCGCGCGTGACCTTGGCGAATCCGACGTGCGTGCCATCGTCATCGTGCAGCGCGGTGATGATGACGTTCGCCCACATGCGCGAGCCGTCCTTCTTGATGCGCCACCCCTCGTCCTCGAATCTGCCATCGCGGATGGCACACTCGAGCTCCCACGCCGGCTTCCCGCTGGCGATGTCGTACTCGGGATAGAAGGTGGAGAAGTGGCGGCCGATGATCTCGCTCGCGGTATACCCCTTCAATCGCTGCGCACCCTCGTTCCAGCTCAGCACGTGACCGGTGGGGTCGAGAGCGAAGATGGCGTAATCGCGCACACGCTCGACGAGCAGGCGGTAGAGATC
>JAQBQC010000121.1 GCA_028287205.1 Gemmatimonadota bacterium | reverse complement strand
GCTCACGACGGCGTGCTCGCACTCCGCCTCGACGTCGGGAGCGGCTCCCGCGCCCGCCGCGAACATGTCGGCGACTGCGCCAACGCCCGATCCGCGCGTCGGCCTCCGCGCTGGAGCGATGAACGCGCAGGAAGCGACCTGGAACCTTCACGTCGTCTCACGCACGCAGCCCTCGGCCAAGTTCGTCGGCCAAACGAATTCGGATCTCGCGTTCACCGGACCGTACGCGATTCAGGGGAGCTACGCGGGCTATCAGATCTGGGACATCTCGAATCCGAGCCACCCGTCGCTCAAGACCGCGTACTACTGTCCCGCGTCGCAGAGCGACGTATCCGTGTACAAGAACCTGCTCTTCGTCTCGGGTGAAGGGCTCACGGGCCGTCTCGATTGCGGCGGCGAGGGCGTGAAGGACACGGTCAGCAAGGACCGCCTGCGCGGTCTTCGCATCTTCGACATCACGGACATCGCCAATCCGAAGAACGTCGGCAACGTGCAGACCTGCCGCGGCTCGCACACGCACACGGTGGTCGTCGATCCGAAAGATGCGGACAACGTCTACATCTACATCTCCGGCTCCTCGCAGGTGCGATCGGCCAACGAGCTGCCCGGCTGCGTCGCGACGTCGCCAAGCAAGGATCCGAATTCGGCGCTGTTCCGCATCGAAGTGATCAAGGTGCCGCTCGCACATCCGGAACAGGCCGCGATCGTCAGCTCACCGCGGATCTTCAATGATCTGACGAAGCCCCGGAGCCACGGTGAGTCGCAGCTCGACTCCATCGCCGGCGCGAAGGCAGCGGCGGAAGCGCGTGCGCACGGCGGGTATACGGCCATGGTCTTTGGTGAGGAGATGGTGCTGCCAAACTCCATGATAGATGGACTGCTGAAAGAAGCCGTAACCGAGCGGGGCGGAACCGGCGCCCCGACACACGCCGACAGTGCCGCACTGCGTGCGGCGCTTCCGGACATGATCGCGAAGATGATCAACCCGCCTGGTGTCGATCCGAACGCAGGACCCACGCAGTGCCACGACATCACGGTCTATCCGGCGATCGGGCTCGCGGGCGGTGCGTGTGGCGGCTACGGATTGCTGCTCGACATTCATGATCCCGCGCATCCCGTGCGCATCGCCGCGGCGGCCGACTCGAACTTCTCGTACTGGCACTCGGCGACGTTCAACAACGATGGCACGAAGGTGCTCTTCAGCGATGAGTGGGGCGGCGGAAGCCAGCCCAAGTGCCGCAGTACGGACAAGCCGGAATGGGGCGCAGACGCGCTGTTCACGATCGTCGACAACAAGCTGCAGTTCCAGAACTACTACAAGATGCCCGCGCCGCAGACGAAGTTCGAAAACTGCGTCGCGCACAACGGCTCGCTCGTTCCCATCCCCGGGCGCGATGTGATGATCCAGGCGTGGTATCAGGGCGGTCTGTCGCTCTTCGATTGGACCGACGCCGCACATCCGAAGGAGATCGCCTACTTCGATCGGGGCCCGGTCGATTCGACGCGGCTCGTGCTCAGCGGATCGTGGTCCGTGTACTGGTACAACGGCGTGATGGTGAGCTCAGAGATCACTCGCGGGCTCGACATCGTGGAGCTGATGCCGAGCGCGTTCATCTCGCAGAACGAGATCGACGCGGCGAAGTCGGTAAAGTGGGATTATCTGAACACGCAGGGGCAGCGGAAGATCGTGTGGCCGGCGAGCTTCGCGCTTTCGGGTGCATACGTCGATCAGCTCGAGCGGTCGCACGGGCTGGACGCGGATCACATCGCCGCATTGCGTTCCATGCTGAAGAGCGCGCAGACCGCTTCGGGAGCTGCTCGTCGTGATGCACTCACGCAGCTCGCGTCAAAGATCGATGAGCACGTGAGCGGCTCGAGCGACAGCGCCAAGGTGCAGAAGCTCTCCGAGTCGGTGAAGGCACTGGCCGCCGCGGAGTAGCTCGACAGGCGAAGGCGCTTCGTTCAGGCGAAGCGCTTTCGCGACCGCTCCTGTGCTTTCCGCGTCTCTTCGGAGCGGTCGCGCGGAGCGGCGTTGGTCTGGAGCGATTGCAGGAGCGTACGGGCGGCGGCGGTGACTTCGTCCACCGCCCGTTCGAACACCTGCTCGTTGGCACGCGATGGGCGCGTCGTGCCGCTCAGCTTGCGCACGAACTGCAGGGCGGACGCGCGCACCTCGTCGTCCGTTGCGGGGGGCTCGAAGTTGGCAAGCGTCCTGATGTTGCGGCACATGGATCTGCTCCTCCGTGCGAAAGGATCAGCTCAGATGACTTGGCTGACCGCAAGGATGTTTCCCTCGCTGTCCCTGAACCAGGCGGTCTTCGCGCCGCCTCCGGTGGCGATGCCGTTCAACGTCTTGAGCCCCGGCGTATCGTATTCCTCGAAGACGACGCCGCGCTTCTTCAGGTCAGCCATCTCCGCCTCGAGATTGGACACCTCCCAGAATGCGGTGCTCGCCTTGTTCGTGCCGGCGCCGGCGGACTTGTACGCGAAGAAGCGTGAGCCCTTCCCCGATTCGTACATGACGCCGGCCTCGTTGGTATTGAGCGGGCGAAACCCCAACTTCTCTTCATAGAACTTCCGGGCGCGCGCGAGATCCGAAACCGGAACATACGCGATAATCTGCGACGTGCTCAACATGTCGTGATCCTCGAAGAAGGGCGTGGAACGCGCTGGTGCCGGCGCGACTCATACGAATTTCGATGAAGAAACGGGACGGCGGGAGTGCCTCTGCCCGCGCGTATGCGATCCCGTTTCCGCGGTACGTTGCACTCGGGAACGATAGACGGCATACTCAGCCCGCCGAGCTCGGCACCATGCCTCGACGCTCGCGTGGCACGCGCGCGATGGCACGGCGGCGCTGGCACAAGCTTCACGCTTCGCACACCACTCATGAGGAGACAGATTCGCATGAAGCAGCTCATTCGTTGCGCTCTCGTTCTCGCCGGCGCGGCAAGTCTTGGAGCGGCACGCACACACGCTGCGCCAAATCCATGGACGGTCATCGTCGGCAATGGACCGTACGCAGGCACGTACAAGGCAAAGTCGGACGAGGTGATGTGCCTCCATTCCAAGCAGCCGAAGATGTACGCCGCATCATTCCGGGATTTCGCCGCGAAAGGAGCGCGCGCGCTCGGCGAGGGCGGGATCAAAGTGGACAATCCGGATGCTCCCGGCCCAAAGACGGGCGACCTGCACGTCGCGTTCGGCGACGACGCGAAGCGGTCGGTTGTCTACGATGTCTACAGCGTTCCGATCACATTCACGCCCAAGGGAAAAGGAGCTGAGCTCGCGGGCGCCGGCAAGACGAAGGATGGCATCGCGATTCGCATCACGGCGAGCTGCGTGGAGGTCGAGACAATGTGAGGGGAGCATTGTAGAGAACCGGTTTTCGGCTCACGCGAGAATCGGCGGCGGTTCGCGCGTTTCTCCATGGTTGCGCACGAGATCGCCTCCGCTCGAAACCCCGCCAACCGGAACTCACATGACCCGCATTGCGCTCTGCGTCACCGCGGTCTTCGCGTTTCTCGCGCCCACCACTGGCGCCATCGCACAGACGAGAACCTCGGTGCAGAGTACGGGCGAGCGTGAGCTTCCCTGGACGGTAGTGATTCGTCCCAGCGCGAAGGCGGTGGCGATCGGAAACTGCCAGGCCGTGTACATCGAGCTCACGGACGAAACGGGCAAGGATACTCCGCGGCAGCCCGGCGGCTTTCGCGTGAGCATTTCGGATTTCGATTGGAGCGCGAGCGGCGAGCGGCCGAC
>JAQBQC010000304.1 GCA_028287205.1 Gemmatimonadota bacterium | reverse complement strand
GGCCTCGCACACGGCGCCTGCGAGCCAGAACGGCCACACCGGGAGATGCATGTGGAGCGGCTTCACCGCTGCTTCTTCGGCGATGAGATCGACGAGCGCGTTGAGCGACATGAACTCGTCGCTGCCGATGATGTAGGTGCGTCCGATCGCCGCTGGCGACTCGCCGGCGAGACGCACGCCGTGTACGAGATCGTCGATGTGCACCATGCTGAAGAGCGCTTCGCCATTGCCGAGGATCGGGAAGCGGCGATGGGCGACGCCCCGAAACATCTTCAGCAGTCTGCGATCGCGCGGACCGTACATCGGCGCGGGACGCACGACCGTGAGCGGCACGCCGAGTCGCGTGGCGGTGCACATCGCCTGCTGCTCCCCTTCGAGCTTGGTGCGCTGGTAGATGTCTCCGGGCCCGAAGGGTGACGACTCGCTTGCCGGCGGATGCTCGATGTCGCCGTGCACGCCCACGGTGCTGATGTGCACCACACGCGAGACACCCGCCCCCGCGGCCGCGATGATGAGCCGCGACGGCCCTTCCACGTTCACCGAGCGGAATTCCTCCTCGGGAAGCCCCACCTGCCGGAAGATCGACGCGAAGTGATAGACCACGGATACGTCGCGCAGCGCACGCGTGAGCGAGGCCGAGTCCTTCATGTTGCCGACGGCAACCTCGACGCCGGCGAGCTCCAGGGCGCGTGCGTGCGAGCGGTCGCGCACCAGTGCGCGCACGCGAGAGCCGCCGCCGACCAACGCGCGCAGCATCGCCGATCCCGCGAATCCCGTGGCGCCGGTGACCAGCACGCGCCCCTGTGCTGGATCGCCAGGGGGCGCGTATGTGTGTGAGTCTCCGGGTTCGTCGCGGTCGGCGCGCGTCAACGTGCTGGCCATGTTCAGGGTGTCCAGGCGGCTGGTGTTCGTCATGTATCTTGTAGACGCCCAAGGTGCGCGAGGCGTATCGCGCCCGCGCCGTGATTCGTCTTCGAATATCGTCACGAAATGCCATCTTCGTGCCGTTCCCTCAGTTATCCAGCCGATTGACCCACGAGCAAACGACAGCGCCGCTTTCCCCGCGCACTGCCATCCATATGGCCGTGAAGGCGATGCTCATCCTGATTGCCGCGTATGCCCTCTGGCGCTGGGTCGACTGGGCTCGGGTGTGGTCCGCGCTGTCGACGATGTCGTCTGCCGCTCTGCTTTTGGCGGTCGCCCTCGCATCGGCGGATCGCGTGCTGATGGGCTACAAGTGGCGCCAGCTCGTGGGCGCGGCCGGCGGATCGCTGCGGTTGCGCGATGCAACCAGCATCTATTACCAGACCTGCTTCACGGACCTCGTCCTCCCGAACGTCGTCGCCTCCGAGGGGCTGCGCGTGTACCTCGGCCGCAGGCTCGGCATCCCGCTCGCGCTGCTGCTCGGATCCATGGCGATCGAGCGCATGGTCGCTGCGGCGGTGGCGATCGCGCTGGCGGCGGCGGGACTCCTCTATCTCGCGGCTGCGGTCGAGCCACAGATGCGCCAGACCTTCCTCGAGATTATCGGGGCCACGGCGGGCATTGCGGCACTGGGAGTGCTGGCGGTGTGGTGGACGCCGCTGCATCGCATTGCAGGACGCGCCCTGCGCGAGCGGATGTCGCCCGGGGTCTTCCAGCTCCTGAAGAAAATCTCGGCCGCGCTGGTCGCGTATCGCGCGCAGCCGGCAACCCTCGCGATCAATCTGGCGCTCGCTTTCGCGGAGAACCTGCTGCAGATCGTGAACTTCTACGTGATCGGAAGAGGGCTCGGCATACGTGTGCCGCTGCTACCGTTCTTCGCGGCCATTGCGGTGACGGCACTCGTGCGCCGGCTCGCCATGCACGTGGAGGGTCGGGGGCTGGGCGAGGGTGCTGCCGTGGTGATGTTCGCGCTGTTCGGCGTGCAGAAGGATGCGGCGGTGGCGCTGACGTTCGCGCACTACGCACTGTGGCTGCTCGCATCGCTGCCGGGGGCGTGGCTGTTGCTGCGGAGCGGGGTGCGGTTGCGGGATTTGACGGGTAGCGCGACGGCGTGAACGGAGCGTCCGACGAGCACGATGTGCTCTGGCGGCATGCCCTGCGTATTGGCATCGTTCGACGATGCGATTGACTACGTCTCCCAGGGAGCGCGCGCAATGTCCGATCCTTCCCGCCGCCGCTTTCTCGCCTCCCTCAGCATCGCTGCACTTCACCCCATACTCGGCCACGCGACGTTCGGTGACGAGCTGCACATGAACGGCGAGTCGATCGAAGCGGCACTGGATCGAGCATCGTCCCCCGCCTCTCGCGGCGTTCGCGTGCGCACCATCACCGCCGGCGTCGCGATTGAGCACATTGCCGATCGCGCCGTAGTGGAGCGCGCCCTCGAGACTCTCGCACGCGCGCGCGCTCGCTTCGAGGCGGAAGGCTACGAGGTGCAGACCACGCGTGTGACGATGCCTCCGATCATCGCAGCGCTCGATGCGAAGGCGCGTCGCGCAGCTCTGCCCGCGATAGCCGACATCGATGCGCTCGTCGCTGCGAAGGGTGCGCTCT
>JAQBQC010000107.1 GCA_028287205.1 Gemmatimonadota bacterium | reverse complement strand
TCTCACGATCGCGACGCGTCTGACGGCGAATCTGTCGTACGGTCGCGATGCCGACAGTCTCCAGAAGTATCTCGGCTACAGCGATCTGATTCGCGGCTACGATGATCAGAGCTTTCAGATCACGAATGCCAACTGTCCGGCTACCGTCACCAACGCGCAGCGATGCAATCGGCTGCTCGGCAGCAAGGTGGTGTTCGGAAACATCGAGCTGCGCTTCCCGATCGTGCGCGGCGGGCTCGCGGGTGTGATTCCGCTGCCGCCGATCGAAGGTGCGTTCTTCTACGATGCCGGCACCACCTGGTTCAACGGCCAGAAGGTCGAGTTCAAGCGCAGCAGCCAGGACGATCCCGCGAACGTGCGATCGCTGTTGACGAGTTATGGATTCGGACTTCGGGTGAATCTCTTCAACTACGTGATCCTGCGATGGGACTACGCAATCCCGAAGGACTCGCCCGGACGAAAGGGATTCTGGCAATTCTCGTTGTATCCGACGTTCTGATCGCGTAGCTTCACCTTCGTGCGAACGTCGCCTCTGGCGCTGGCGCTCGCCCTTGCAGCCTGCCATGGCGCGGACAAGCGTCCGTCCGTCGTCAAGAGCACGGAAAGCACTGTTAGCGCCAGCGCGAACGGACCGGATCAACTCGTACTCCGTTTTCCGCGGAGTGGTGGTATCGCGCGCGCGTACGCGTACCCGCGCGTCGACTCCGTGGTGTGGACCGCCACGAGCAAGACGCCGGTGCTCGCGCGGCTTCTGGGCTTCGACGACGGCGCCGGCTCCGTGCTCGGCGAGGATGAGAAGGGCGGCGTCGTGCGCGTCGACCTGCGGCGCGGCGATGTCACCCGCGATCCCACTACCAAGCTGTCCAACTTCGTGTCCGCGGACGGATCCGCCGCGTATGGTGTTGGCGCGGATGGCTCGGTCACTCGGCTGACCCCCGCCGGGAGCTGGACGTTCAAGCCCCCTGCGCCCGCGCACGATGTCGTTCCGCAGCCCGATGGCACGCTCCTCGTGCTCGCCAATCGGGGGCTGGGGACGATGGTGTGGCTCATTCACCCGCCCGACGATCGCATCGCGGACAGCGTGCTGCTGCCACGCGTTGCAAAGGCGATTCGCACGCCGGCCGGCGATCGCGTGTACTTCCCCGTGGACTCGGGACTCGTGGGCGTGCGCGGGCGCGACCTGCAGATCGTGCCGAGCCTCAGGCTGCCCGGCAAGCCGCGCGCGGTGGTCACGTCGCCGAGCGGCGATCGGATTTACGTGGCGGCCGACTCGAGCAACGAGATGCTCGTCGTCGACCGCTACACGGGCAACATCTCCGCGCACGTCGCGCTGCCCTCGGCGGCGCTCGCGCTGCGCATGGATCCGACGGGACGTTACGTGCTTGCGCGCGCATCCGCGGGCGATACGGCGTACGTGATCTCCGTGAGCACTGATCGCATGATCGGCGCGGTGCCAACAACGTGGCGCCCGGATCTGCCGGCCGTCGCGCCGAACGGATGGCTCGCGCTCGTTCGCGGCAAGGACGTCGTGCTCGTCGACGCGGAGTCGCTCGAAACGAAGCGCGCGGTAGTCGGCGGCGCCGCGGATGATTGGATGTTCATCAGCTGGAATGGCTTTCGTCCGCGCGCTGCGAGCCTGGACCAGCCCGTGACGTTCGAGTCGAACGACTCGGTGCAGCGTGACACATCCGAGAATCCATTCTCCGGAGCGGCACTGAGCAGCGCGGACACGCTCGACGCGGACCGCGCGGCCCCGAAGCCACGGCCCGCGGTTCCAGCACCCGGCGCGGCACCCGCGCACCCCGCGCCGGTGGCGCATGCGGCGGCAGACAGCGCTCCGCCCAGGCAGGCCGGCTTCACGGTGCAGTTCGCGGCGTTGCGCGCGCAGGATGCCGCGAACGATATTCTGCACGAGGTGCACGTCAGCGGCGCGACGCCGCGACTGGTGGCCACGTCGCGCGATGGCGTGACGATCTACCGGGTGGTGATCGGCCCGTTCCCAACGCGCGAAGAGGCAGAGCGAATCGCGCGCACGTCCGGCAAGTCGTACTGGGTCTACGAAGGAGCGCCCTGATGTCGACGCCGTTCGGTCCCGTTCTCTCGATGTGGGAAGCTGAAGGAAACCGGCACGCTTCGGCCTTCGACGCGTGCGCTGGCGCCGTCGTGATCGGCGAGCGGCCCTCGGTGGCCGCGGAAGTTGCGCTCGGCATCGCGCGCGTGCAGGCGCGCCGCCGCCGCGTGGCCGTGGCGGACACGGTGGGCGAGCTCGCTCCGCTCGAAGACCTGGTGCCGATGGATGCCCCGTACGGTCTCGTCGACAGCTTCTTCTACGGCGTGTCGCTCAACAAGATCGCATATACGGTAGATCCGGCGAAGAATCTCATCATCTTCCCGAGCGGCGCAGTCCCCATCGATCACGAAGCGCTGCTCAGCAGCGATCGTTGGGTGAAGCTGCTCGATGCCTTTCGCGCAGCCGACGGACTCCTGCTCATCGTGGCGCCGGCAGAGTCGAGCGCGCTTTCATCGCTGATTCAGGTGATGGACGGCGTCGCGCTCGTGGGCAACGTTGCGGCGGCGCCCGGAACGCGAGTGCTCGCGCACGCGCGGCTCCCGGTGATTCCGGCGCGACCGACCCCGTCGTCCGTACAGCCGATAGCTCCGGCGAACGGCTCGCAGCCACCTCGCGCGCCAACGCCAGCGGCCGCACAGCCTCCCGTCGCACCGGCTCCCCCGCCGCCAACGTCGCGCCCGAGCTTCCACGACGCGCCCGGCGCGGCCGTGAGTGTGGATGAAGACGAAGAGACGCTCGAACATCACGAGACAGCGCCGCACGATGCCGCGGAAGCTGTCGAGCGCGCGCCGGCGGCGAGCGATGGTGAGCCGCACGAGGCGCCGGATGTGCCCGACGCGTCCGACGGCGGCGAAGCGCACCCCTCCGGGGAAGAGGGTCCCGCCCTCGTTCCACCCTGGGCCCGCGACGAGGAGTTCACCGAGATCACGGCCGCACCGATCGGGAGTGCGAAAACGATCTCCTTCTGGGTGATGATTGTAGCCGGAGCGTTCGTCGCCGCAGCGTTGCTCACCTGGATCACGACATCGATGATGTCGCGCAACGATGGCGCGGACTCGTTCGCCGCGAAGCCCGACTCCGCACACCCGGCTGCTCACGTCATCGCGGCGCCCGCGCCGACAGCGCTCGCGGCACCGCGCGACACCGCACACGGCCTCACCTCGGCGGCCGCCGAGGCGGCTGTTGATACCACCGCATCGCCGTTCTCCGTGGTGCTCGCCGACGTGAACAGCGTGATCGGGGCGAATGGAGAGCTCGACCAGGCCGCGAATCGCGGATTCCCCGTGGTCACGTTCTCGCCCTATCGCAGACCCGATGGCTCAATGTCGTACGTCGTGATCTCCGGTGCGTTCCAGGACTCCGCGGGCGCCGATTCCCTGCTCCGCGAGGTTCGTGCGAAGCGCTACCGGACTGCGGCGGCCGCGCACGTGGTCAAGCTGCCCTACGCAGTGCTCATTACCAGAGGCGTGGCGCAGGATCAGGCCGCCATGTTCGTTCGCGCATATCAATCGAAGGGCTTGCCCGTATACCCTCTGATGGATCCCGACGGAACCACGAGTCTCTGGGCCGGCGCGTTCCGCAGCGTCGAGCAGGCACAGCCACTCGTCACTAGCTTTCGTGCGAACGGAGACAAGCCCACCGTAATGATTCGTTCCGGGAGATCTTTCTAGTGCGTTTGACGAAGCTCGAGCTGCAGGGATTCAAGTCGTTCGCCGATCACACCTCGCTCGTCTTCGAGCCCGGCGTCACTGCGGTGGTCGGTCCGAACGGATGCGGCAAGTCGAACGTCTCCGATGCCGTGCGCTGGGTGCTCGGCGAGCAGCGCGCGAAGACACTGCGCGGCGCGAAAATGGAAGAGGTGATCTTCCAGGGCTCATCGTCGCGCCGGCCCGTGAACATCGCGGAGGTCTCGCTCCATTTCGAGAACGAAGACGGCTCGCTCCCCGTGCCGTTCAAGGAAGTCGTGATCACGCGCCGGCTTTCGCGCAGCGGCGACAGCGAGTACATGCTCAACGGCGCGGCGTGCCGCCTGCGCGACATTCACGACATGGTGCGCGGCACCGGCCTGGGCGCCGACAGTGGCGTCGTGATCGAAGCGAAGATGATCGACGCGCTCCTCTCCGATCGTCCCGACGACCGACGCGAGCTGTTCGAGGAGGCCGCGGGCGTCGGGCTCTATCGCGACCGTCGCCGCACCACCGCCCGCCGTCTCGAGGAGACGACGGTCGACCTGTCGCGCCTCGATGATCTCATCTCCGAAGTGCAGAGCCAGGTGCGCTCGCTCGCGCGCCAGCGCAAGAAGGCCGAGCGACACGGCGAGCTGATGGCGCGCCGCTTCGTCGCGGAGATCACGCTCGTGTCGCGCGAGATGGATTCGTGGCAGGCCGAGCTCGCGACTCTCGAACAGCAGGTGGCATCGCTGCGCGAGACGCTGCCCCAGGCCGAGCAGCGCGTGCACGAGGTCGAGCGCCAGCGCGAGGGAGCGTACGGCGCGCGCACAGCGGCGGAAGCCGGTCGCACGGAGCTCTCGCGGCTGGTGAGCGAGCAGCGCGCGAACGCGATGACGCTCGAGAGTGAGCTCAAGGTGGCCGAGGAGCGCCAGCGCAACGCACTCGCGCGCCGCGAGCGCGCGGACGCCGAGCGCCGCACGGGCGAGGAGCTCGGCAATCGCCTGGCCGAGGATCGCGATTCGGTGGCGCAGGAGCGCGGGCATCTCGAGAGCGAGCTCGCGCAGGCGCGTGAGACGCTCGCCGCGCGCACGACTGCCGAGGAGGGCGCCCGCGGTGCAGTGACGAGCGCGCGGCAGGCCTTCGAGCAACACGAGCGTCGCACGCGCGAGCTGCGCGATGAAGGACGTCGTCTCGAGCTCGATCGCGAGAGCGCCGAGCGCGAGCAGCGCGAGCTCGCGCAGCGCGCCGAGCAGCTCGGCGCCGACCGGGAGCAGATCACCGAGGCGCTGAGCGCGGCGACGAGCGAGCTCCAGCTCGCGGAGCGACACAAGGAAGAGGCGGACGCCACGGCCGCGCAGATGGCCGCGGCCGTCACCGCGGCACGGAGTGGCGCCGACAGTGCGCGCGCACGCGAGAGCGCCGCCCGCAGCGAACGGCTGCACGCCGAGGAACAGTGGACGGCGCTGCAGGGCAAGGTGCACGGTCTCGAAGCGCTCGAGCGCGATCGCGTGGGACTCGCGCCCGCGGCCGCGCAGCTGCTCAAGGAGCGCGACCAGTTCGGCGAGGGCGCGATCGTCGGCCCGCTCTCGGATTTCGTATCGACTGGCGCCGCTTCTGCGCAGGCCGTCGAGCGATTCCTCGGCAACACCGTACACGCGATCCTCGTGCGCGATCGCGCGGCGGCGGACTCGATTCGCGCCTGGCACGCGCGGGTGAATCCGGGCCCGCTGCTGCTGCTTCCCATGGACGCGCCCGAACATGGGCAGGCGGAGTCCGGCACGCTCGCCGATCTCGTCGAGTCCGCGGATCCGGCGAAGTCGTGGGTCCGCACGCTGCTCGGCCAGGTGAGGCAGGAGGAGAGCGGCACCGCATTCGTCGACGCACGCGGCGCCGTGTGGCTCCCGGGCTCGGCGCCCGGCCCGGGCCCGCTTCGCCGCCGCGCGGAGCTCACCG
>JAQBQC010000101.1 GCA_028287205.1 Gemmatimonadota bacterium | reverse complement strand
GCGACCTTCGACATTATACTTCAGGGATGAGCAGCTCTCCCGCAACTGATGTATCAGAAGACGCACTCGCCAAGCTGAATCCCGCCCAGCGCGAGGCCGTGCTCCACTTCGAAGGTCCGATTCTCGTGCTTGCGGGTGCCGGCTCCGGGAAGACGCGGGTGCTCACGACGCGCATCGCGCGTCTGATCGAGCATCACGGCGTGGATCCATCGCACATCCTCGCGGTGACGTTCACGAACAAGGCCGCCGGCGAGATGCGCGAGCGAATCGCGAAGCTCATTGGCGAGATGCCCACGGGCATGTGGGTGGGCACCTTCCACGCGATCGGCGCGCGGATGCTGCGGCACGAGGCGCGCCTCGTCGGACGCACCGCGAGCTTCACGATCTACGACGAGGATGATTCGCTCGCCGCCGTGCGGCGCATCATGGATCGACTCAAGATCTCGACCAAGACGTGGTCGCCGAAGGCGCTGCGCAGTGCAATCTCCGGCGCGAAGAACGCACTCGTCTCGCCCGAGGAATACGCGAAGCTCGCGATGGATCCACTCAGCAAGGCGGCATCGCTGGTCTACGATCAGTGGGAGCGTACGCTGCGCGATGCGAACGCGGTGGACTTCGACGACCTGCTCGTGCTTCCCGTGCGCGTGCTGCAGCAGAATCCGGATCGCGTGGCCGCCTATCGCGAGCGCTTTCGATTTCTGCTGGTGGACGAGTATCAGGACACGAACCGTGCGCAGTACGAGTTCGTGAAGCTGCTCTCCGGCTCGGACGGCAACGTGCTCGTCGTCGGCGACGACGATCAGAGCATCTACGGCTGGCGCGGCGCGGACATCCGGAACATCCTCGACTTCGAGCGCGACTTCCCGAGTGCGGCGGTGGTGCGGCTCGAGGACAACTACCGGTCGACGCCGCAGGTGCTCGATCTCGCGAACGCGGTGATCAGCGCGAACACCGGTCGTCGCGGCAAGACGCTGCGCGCCACGCTTCCCTCGGGAGATGCCGTGACGCAGGTCGCCACTCTCGACGAGCGGGATGAGGCGGAGTTCGTGGCCGAGGAGATCGCGACGCTGAGCAGCGGCGCGCGCGCGCTCGACTACCGAGAGATCGCGATTCTGTATCGCACGAACTCGCAGAGCCGCGCGCTCGAGGAATCGCTGCGCAAGCGCGCGATTCCGTACCGGCTCGTCGGCGCAGTGCGTTTCTACGATCGCCGGGAGATTCGCGATCTCATGAGCTATCTCAAGCTGATAGCGAATCCGGCCGACGACGAAGCGTTCCTTCGCGCCGTCTCGGTGCCGCGCCGGGGGTTGGGCGATGCCACGCTCGAGACCCTCTCGGGCATCGCGCGCGAGGCAGGTCGCCCGATGCTCGAGATCGCGGCCGACTCCGCGCGACTCGCGACGCTGCGCCCTGCCGCGCGCCAGGCACTCGCCGACTTCTCGGCGCTCATCCTTCGGCAGCGCGAGAACGCGAAAGACAGCGCCGTCGACGAGCTTCTGCGCAACGTCATCGAGGAGATCCGGTTTGCGGATCACCTCAAGGCGGAGGGCCCGGAGGGGATGGAGCGGATCGAGAACGTGAAGGAGCTGATCGCCGGCGCGTCCGAGACCGTCGCCGATGAGGGCGGAGAGCTCGGCCTCACGCCGCTCGATCACTTTCTGCAGCACGCCTCGCTCATCACGGACGTCGACCGCCAGAATCCGAACGCCGACGCGGTCACGATGATGACGCTGCACAACGCGAAGGGGCTCGAGTTTCCGGCCGTATTCATCACCGGGCTCGAGGATGGACTCTTCCCGCTGCGCCGCGCGCAGGACGAGCCGGACCAGATGGAAGAAGAGCGCCGACTCTTCTACGTCGGGATCACTCGCGCGATGCGCACGCTCTTTCTCTCGCACGCGCGCAGCCGGCGCCGCAACGGGGAGACGATGCAGTGCATTCCTTCGAGCTTCCTGCAGCCGATCCCGCCGGCCCTCGTGACGCAGCGGGCGTCGTTCAAGCTGCGCGGGAGTACGCGCGCCGTGCCGACGTATTCGCAGTCGCCATCGTCGCGGCGTCCCGGGCAGACCGTCGACCGCTCGTGGGTCTACAGCGAGGCCGACGTCTCGCAGGACGCGCCGCGCTTCGTGAAGGGCGAGCGCGTCAAGCACGCGCGCTTCGGTTCCGGAACCGTCACCGAGCTCTCGGGCGTCGCGCGCGACATGAAGGTCACCGTCGCCTTCGACGATGAGAGCATCGGCAGCAAGCGGCTCGTGGTGCAGTACGCGGGTCTCGAGCGAGGCTTCGAGTAATGGCCATCGGTCCGGACGACGTGCGCCACATTGCAGCGCTCGCGCGTCTCGCGGTGCCCGAGAGCCAGCTCCCCGGGCTCGTGGCGCAGCTCAACGGCATTCTGTCCCACATGGATGCACTCGCGCAGGTGAAAACCAAGGGCGTCATCGCCACCGAAGGCGTGGGCGACGCGGCGATGCCGCTGCGCTCGGACATCGGCCCGCCGATCCCGCTCGCGCGCCCGATCGAAGCGTTCGCGCCGCAGACGCGCGACGGATTTTTGCTGGTGCCGCGCCTTGCCACGCACGAGAGCGCCGGCGACGACGAGTCCATCGAGTGAGCACCAACACCGTGGGCGCGGTCCGCGATGCGTTCAAGCGCATGGCGGAGGTGGATGCCGGCCCGACAGGGCTCAATTGCATCCTGTGGACGGATGAAGAGCGCGCCCTCGCGGACGCCGCGGCCGCGGACTCGGTGGCCGCGCCAGGCGCGCTGGCGGGCGTGGCCTTTGTCGCGAAGGACAACATCGCGACCACGCATCTGCAGACGACGTGCGGCTCACGCATCCTCGAGGGCTATGTGAGCCCGTACGAGGCCACGGTCATCACGCGGCTGCGCGACGCCGGCGCGGTGCTCGTCGGCAAGACGAACTGTGATGAGTTCGCGATGGGAAGCTCGAACGAGTACAGCGCGTGGGGACCGGTGCTCAACCCGGTGGATCGGACGCGCGTGCCGGGTGGCTCATCGGGCGGCTCGGCCGCCACCGTGGCGGCGGGCATCGTCCGCATCTCGCTCGGCTCCGAGACCGGTGGCTCCGTGCGGCAACCGGCGTCGTACTGCGGCATTGTCGGCGTGAAACCGACCTACGGACGCGTGAGCCGGTTCGGCCTCGTGGCGTTCGCCTCGTCGCTCGATCAGGTCGGCGTGTTCGGCGCCACCGTGGACGACGCGGCGCGCGCGCTCGAGGTGATTGCCGGACGCGACCCGCTCGATGCCACGAGCGCCGATTGTCCGGTCGACCGCTACCGGTCGGCAGCCACCGCGGATCTGCAGGGCATCGTGATCGGCCGGCCGCGTGAATACTTCCCGAGCTCACTCGATCCGCGCGTCGCGCAGCGCTGCGAGGCGGCGCTCGAGTCTCTGCGCGCGCGCGGTGCCGAGGTGCGCGACGTGTCGCTGCCACACACCGAGCTCGCGATCCCCGTCTACTATATCATCGCGCCGGCCGAGGCATCGTCGAATCTCGCGCGCTTCGATGGCGTGAGATATGGGCTGCGCATTCCGGCAGACGGCCTGCGCGAGATGTACGAGGCCACGCGCACGCGCGGGTTCGGGCCCGAGGTCACGCGACGCATTTTGCTCGGCACCTACGTGCTGTCCGCGGGCTACTACGACGCCTACTACAAGAAGGCGCAGGAAGTGCGCACGTTGATCGCGCAGGATTTCCGCGAGGTGTTCGAGTCCGGCGTGCATCTGCTCTTCACGCCGACGACCCCGACGCCCGCCTTCGAGTTCGGCGCCAAATCCGACCCGTACGAGATGTATCTCAACGACATCTTCACGGCGACGGCGAATCTCGCGGGCGTTCCGGCGATCTCGGTGCCGATCGGCGACATCGATGGGCTGCCGATCGGAGGTCAGCTCATCGCGCGCCACTTCGACGAGCAGACGATGTTCCGCGGCGCCTACGCACTCGAAGCCGCGCGCGCGGAGGCCAAGTGAGCGCAGTCGACAAGTACGAGATGGTGGTCGGT
>JAQBQC010000077.1 GCA_028287205.1 Gemmatimonadota bacterium | reverse complement strand
CGCAGCCGCCTAAGTCGCGAATCGAAAGCGAGCCAGTCGACGCCGCGACGGCTGCCTGATCTCCGAGCTGCCTGCTCTTTGACGCACCGCCCCTGCGCTTAACGCGTGGGGGCTTCGTTCATCCGGGGCCCCGCCTGGGCGGAGCTACGGCGTGCGCCGGACTCCTGCGCCGATGCGAAATCCGCCGCCCAACCCGGCCTCGATGAACGGGACCGCATGCTTCCACCGGGGCGCGTTGACGCCGACGACGAGGATGGCGACGGCGCGCCAGTCGGCAGCCTTGTCGTAGCGCGCACCAACGCCGCCGCCGGCGTAGGGCGACCAGCGCATCAGGTGCTGCGGATCCAGAAGAAAGTGCACGATGGCGTCGCCGCGGGCGCTGAAGCTGGATCCCGCGCCGCCGCCGAACGACGGCCCCGCTCCGGCGGCGAGCTCGAGATGCAGCGCAGGCGAGAACGGAATGTCGGCGCCCAGGGCGGCCTGGACGGCGCTGCGATGCGCGACGATGGCGTCGACGCGAGCCTCGGGCTCGATGCCCTGCGCGTGGGCGCCCTGCGCGCGGGCGGCAGACGTCGCGGCGGCCACCATGGCGACCGCAACGATCACGACGCGCACCGCTCTCATCTCACGCCTGTGCGCGCTGGCGCTTGAGCAGGAGGGTGTAGTCGACGACCGCCCACACGGAGGCCGCCCCGACCAGCCAGATCAGCGGGCGCAGGAGCGACGAGTGCAGAACGAGCGCGAGCACGGTCGCGAGCTGCAGCACCGTCACGACCTTTCCCGACAGGCGTGCCTTGAAGTTCTTCGGATCGAGTCCGGAGACCAGATAGGCGACGATGAATCCGATCGCGGTGGCGAAATCCCGGAGGAGGATGACGAAGTACTCGAGCGTCGAGATCTCGCCCGCAACGAGAAAGGCCGAGATCGCGACGAGCACGAAGGTCTTGTCGGCGATCGGGTCGAGGAGCGCGCCGAGCCGCGTGGTCTGTTGCCGGCGGGCGAGCCAGCCGTCGAGTACATCGGTGAGCGACGCGGCGCCGATGAGGGCCACACGCATGGGAGTCTGTTCGGTCACCAGAAACGCGGCAGCGAGCGGAAATCGCGAAGCCGAGAGCAGGTTCGGCACGGTGAAGAGGCGAGGTCGACGCACGCCCCAAGTTACACGCGTGCCGCGAGTGCTTGCCAGCACTTTTGGTTGAACATACATAGAACCATTCGCCTCGCCTCACTCGTCATCCAAGTATGTCCGCAACTCTCGAGCTCCTTCGATCACTGCCGATCTTTGCTGCGCTCACGCCCGAGGAGCTCGGGAAGATCGCGGAGCTGTGCGAAACGAAGAGCTGGGAATCGAGCGAGTACATCTTTCGCGAGGGCGAGCCGGGGAATCGGCTCTTTATCATCGTGGAGGGTGGCGTGCGGATCAGCCGGCAGATTCCCGGCGCCGGCGAGGAGGCGCTCGCGGTGCTGAAGCGCGGCTCGCTTTTCGGCGAGATGGCGGTGTTCGACAAGAGCGAGCGGTCGACGGACGCGATCTCGCACGGCGGCACGACCGCGCTCACGATCTCACGCAGCGAATTCGAGATGCTGATGGAGTTCAACCGCGATCTCGCCTACAAGGTGCTGTGGGCGGTGGTGCGGATGCTGAGCGGGCGGCTGCGCTCGACGAACGAGTCGCTGAAGTCGTTCCTCGCGCTGTCGATGTTCTAGCAGTGGTCGGCACAGCAGCAGCCGGCGACGGCGCCTTCACCCACGTCATCGCCGACCTCGCCGGAGTCGCGGCGCCCGCGCTGCGCGATGCGACCGCGTTGACCGGCCTCCTCATCGCCGCCGCCGGCGCCGCGGGCTTCTCCACCATCGGTGCGCCCGTGGTCCGCCAGCTCCCCGACGGCGGCGTGGCCGCCGTGCTCTTTCTCGACGCCTGCCACATCACCCTGCGCACGCTCCCCGATCGCGAGACGCTCCTGCTCGACATCCTCGCGCCCGCCACGCGCGACGCGCAGAAGGCCCTCGATGTCTTCATCCGCCGGCTCGCGCCCAAGAAGCTGCGCAGCGAGACTCGAACGCGCGGATGAGCACTCTCCTCGCGCCGGCGCAGCTCGCGACGGCGCATCTCGTGCTCACCGCGCTCGTGCTCATCTGGAATCTCACGATCTCCGGGCGCGCGGCGCGCCTGCAGTCGACGCAGCGCACGATGGCGTTCCTCTGCGCGCTGTGCGGGCTGCTCATGCTGCCCGCGCTCACCGTGCTCCTCGTGTCGACATCGGTGCTCACCGGGCGCGCACTCTACACGCTCGCGTGGGTCTGGCCCGCGACGACGATCGTCGTCGCGATCCAGGCGGCGTACGCGCTGTCCACGCGCGCCGTGGCGCCGCCTATCGGGGTTCCGATCGTCGCCTACGATGTCGTGCTCGCGATCGTCGCGATCGCGCGCTACGCCGTCTACCGCGGCTACGAGATCCCTGCCCCGCTCCTCGTACTCTCGGCCGCCGACGCGAGCTCGCTCGCCTACAGCGCGAGCCCGCTCGCACTCCTGCTCCCCTACTATCTGCACGTTCCGATCGTCGCGCCGCCCACGAAGGGCAGGCGCGGCGCCGGCACAGTGCTCCGCACCGCCGTGGCCGTGCTCGCGGGCGCGTGGGCGACGATCATCATCCTCGACGTTCCCGCCGCCACGGGCGCCGTGCGCAGCTACGGCAACTACACGAACGAGCGGCTCACCGAGCGCGCCGACAGCGACTTCGCGATCGGCCTCAAGATCTTTCCCTCCCTCACCGGCGGGGCGCCGCCGCTCGCGATCGAGAGCGATCTCGATCTCGCGGATACCGTTGGCGCGCAGGCGCTCAGCGTCTATCTCTCGCCAAGCGGCACGAGCAACGCATCGCTCGACTCGCTCGCGCACACGCTCGCCGACCAGCGCGGCGAGCGGCAGCTTCTCGTCGCGCTCGATCTCTCGGACGAGCCGCGACCCGCCCCCGCGCAGCAGGCCGCGTACTTCGATGCGCGCGTCGCGGATCTCAACCGGATCGTGCACGCGCTCCACCCGGACTTCATCGTCCCCGCGATCGATCCCAACGGCGCCGCCTCCCGCGCGCTCGGCCGCGTTCCGATCGCGATCTGGATCGCGTACTTCCGACGCGCCGCGACGATCGCGCACCAGTCGAATCCCAAGTCGCGCGTGCTCGTGCACGTCGGCGGATTCGGCGCACGGGACAGCGCCCTCTACGCCTGGGCCGCGGCGCCCGCGTCTCCGGTCGACGCGATCGGCTTCACGCTCGTCCCGTGGCTCGGCGGCGCCGCCAC
>JAQBQC010000073.1 GCA_028287205.1 Gemmatimonadota bacterium | reverse complement strand
ACAGCCCGAGCTTCAACAATCAGGCGCTCGTCAGCGTGGTCGGTCAGACGCAGGATAATCTCACGAACAACGTGCTGAACACGCAGCCGATCTTCAACTTCGTGCCGGCGAGCACGGTGCGGTGGACTTCGAATGTGATTCCGTCGTACTATCAGATCCAGCTGTCGGCGCGATTGGGGTTCTAGCGTGCGCGAGGGCGGGGAATAGGCGACGGGGCGGCCGAGTGATCGGCCGCCCCGTCGTGCGTCTGAGCGATCGCGACAAGAGCTTGCCTTCGATCACACCTCCGCGCGCATTGCCTTCGCGATCCGGTCGAAGTCGCGCCCGGAGATCTCGAACAGCCCGCGCCGAAATGGCATCCCCCAATGCTGCTTGTCGGGAATGAAATCGAGCTTCTCGATGAGCGGACGGATCGGCGCCACCTCGCTCGCTCGTCACACGCCGCCCGCATGGTGCCCCACGCGCTGCGCATCCATGAACTCGTGGATGGCAGCCAGCGCCTCCGCGTCCGCCGTCTTCATCACCACCTCGCCGCCGCGCGGGAGGTCGTGATAGCTGTAGTCGATCACGCTTCGCTTCTTCGCCATCACCGCGGTGCCGGGCATGGCCTGCATGTGCACGAACGCCGGCGTCGAGAAGTCTCCCGCCTGAAACGCGTGCTGGATGAGCCGCAGGTGCGCGCGAATCTGCGCGATCCCGAGCGAGTCATCGACATCGCGCGTGAGCTCGATCCGTCCGCCGTCGGAAAGCGCGTCGAACCTGTGTGTCGACGTGTTCTGGTCGACACCCATCGCCATCTTGCCACGCTCCTGCATGGATGCGAACGACGTGTCTGATACGTGCGGAGTCTGGTGCGACGAGTCGGCGGAGCGCGAGCACGCCGCGCACGCGATCGTGATGAGCACACTCGCGGAAACGCGCAGTCGAAAAGCCATCATCTCCTCCGGATAGCGGGCGAGGGCGGGCGACCGTACGGGTCGCTCGCCGATGCCGCTCATCCTACGCGCCGAGCGCCGGAAGCTCTGGGACCTATGTCTCGTTCGCATCCGACGCTCGCGCTACCCCGCCGCCAGCGCCCGCAGCGCAGATCGATCGACGATCTCGATCTTCCCTCGTCCCGCCGTGGCGATGATCTGTTTCTTGCGCAGCGACCGCAACGTCCGCATCACGACCTCGCGCACCGTGCCCAGCTCCTCCGCCAGGGACTCCTGCGTGATCGTCACGATCGAGCCATCGGTGCGTTCCGCCTGGTCGAGCAGATAGACGCACATGCGCGTGCCCACGCTCGCCGTGGCGAGGCGATCGACGCGGTCGAGGAGCAGGCGCACGCGCTTCGCGAGGCGCGCAAGGAAAAAGAGCGCGATCTCCGGCGAGCTGCGCACCGCGCGCTCGATGCAGTTGCGATCGATGTACAGTGTCTCGACGGCCGTCCACGCGATCGCCGAGGCGGGATACGGATCATGATCGAAGAACGGCGCTTCGCCGAGGGTGCCGCCGCGCCGCTCGGTGTGCAGCACGTGCCGCCGCCCGCGCGACGTGCGCACTACCCGCACCTTCCCGGCGAGCACGATGAAGATCCCGTGTGCGCTCTCTCCCTCTCGGAAGAGCGGCTCAGCGGGCGAGAATGAGCGGCGCCGTGCGTTCGCCGCGAGCGCGCTCGCCGCAGATTCGGTGAGCGTGCGAAAGCCATCCAGCGATCGAAGCTCGTCTGCGGTCATGGTCATGGAGCACGCTCCGAGCGAATGACCCTAGAACACCTTCACGTTGATGTATCGCTTCGGATTCGCCTTGATGTCCGTGATGAGCGAGTCCATGCGCCCGAGCAGCTCGTGCAGATTGTTGTAGACACCGGGGTCGTTGAGGAACTTGGCCGCCGTCCCGTTCCCTGTCTGCAGCTGCGTCATCACCATGTTGAGCTTTCTCGTCGTCGAGTCGAGGTTGCTCGTGAGCGTTGACAGATTGTGCGTGGTCGACTGCATGTTGCGCACGGTCGAGTCGAGCGAGATCGAATCGATGGCGTTCACCCGGCTCCTCAGCGCGTTCATCGTGAGCGTGAGCCCGCGCGACTGCGCCGCTGCGACCTCGTTGAGCTGCTGCACGAGCGTGTTCGTCGACGCGATCGTCTTGCGCAGATCCTGGATGCCGCCCTGCTGTACGAACTCGATCTTCACCGTCTTCGCAACGTCGGAGAGCGCACCACTCACGCTGTCGACGCGCAGCAACAGCGCGTCCATCGACGGGGCGGCGCGTCCCGCCGGGATCGTGTCGCCCGGCCGCAGAAAGCCGTTGAAGCGACAGGTGGATGTAAGTGGGCGCGCGGTTGCCGGTGTGGACGTGTCCGCGGAGATCGGCGCTGGCGACGCCGTGCACGGCGTGAGCGCGATCGACTTGTCGCCGAAAAATCCTTCGTTCGCCACCGTCGCCGTGGTGCCCTGCGGAATTCTCCGGTTCCGGTCGATGCTCAGGCGCACGTTGAGGTAGCCGGTCTCGTCCAGGTCTACCTCGTCCACGTAGCCTACCTGCACCCCTGCGAGATTCACCGGCTGCCCGGGCTTCACGTTCTGCCCCCAGGTAAACCGCGTGTATTCCGGATAGGACTTGCTGAAGCCGCGTCGCGCGAGCCACAGCGTGCCTGCAATCGCCACGACGACGCAGATCAAGGTGAAGATGCCGACGACGACTTCGTCACGATGTTTGGTCATTGAATCTCTTTTGCGAGATAGAGGGCGGTGAGCGCATCGAGCAGCAGAATCACGACCGACGAAATGACGACCGCACGCGCGGTCGAGCGGCCGACGCCTTCAGCGCCGGAGCCCGTGATGAACCCCTCGTACGAGCAGGTCATCGCGATCGCGCCGCCGAAAAGTGTCGCCTTGATGAGCGCGTACCAGACCTGAAAGGTGTTGAACGTGAGATGCAGCCCTGCCGTGTAGTCGGCCAGCCTCACGTTCGTCGCGCCGACCACGGCGAGCCCGCCCGCGCAGATCCCCACGGCGATCGCGACGATCGTGAGCATCGGCACCATCGTCACGCCGGCGATCACACGCGGAACCATCAGGTACGCCACCGGATCGTACGCCAGCGTCTCCAGCGCATCGATCTGCTCCGTCACTCGCATCGTCCCGATCTCTGCCGTCATCTTCGCACCGATGCGCCCCGCCAGCACGAGCGCCGTGAGCAGCGGTCCGAGCTCGAGGATGATGCTCTGGCGGGTGATCCAGCCGACGACGGAGAACTGCACGCCGGGAAAGAGCTGATATGTCGTCTGATAGGCGGTGACGGCGCCGATGAACGCGGAGACGGTCGCGACGAGCGGCACCGAGTCGACTCCGATCTGCCTCATCTGCGCGATCGTCAGCGGCAGATACGTCTTCGGCTCCATCAGCGCACGGAAGAAATCGCGATGGAAGAGCACCCGCTCGCCCAGCTGCCCGAACACCGACATCGTGATGCGACCGACCGCACGAAAGAACCGGCCGAAGATCCAGTATCCGGTAGGCGCGGCGGTGGTTTCTTCCTCGAAGAGCGTCGCGCTCATTCGCGCGCCGCCCGCGTCACGTTCGCACCCGTGCCATGAGCACCAGGCCGATGGCGCCGAAGATCATGTTGGGAATCCACGCCGCCAGATACGGCGGTATGGCACCACCCTCGCCGACTGCCTTGGTGAGCTGGATGAGCATGAGATAAATAATGGTGGTCGCGAGGCTGATGCCGATGCCGAACGCGGTGCCCCCGCGCTGTGTGCTAGTGGCAAGGGGCGCGCCGAAGAACACGATGATCACGCAGGCCACCGGGATCGCGATCTTGAGCGAGAGCTCCACCTTGATCTCGTTGTCGTCCGCCCCCGATCGCTCCAGCGATCTGATGAATCGCCGCAGCTCGCGAAAGCCCATCTGCTCGGGACTCTTGGGCGCCGACGTGAGATCGATCGGCGCCTCCAGCAGGTCCGCGTCACGCACGCTGTCGAAGGCGATCGCGACGTTGCGCGTCGAGTCCGAGAGAATGTGCAGGTTGCCCGCCTTGAGCGTCCACGCTCTGTGCGTCGAATCGTAGTTCGCCGTGCGCGCGGCGAGCAGATATGTCGGATAGTCGGGGCCGCGTCCGCGACGCTCGATCTCGAGATTGTCGATGAGCCGCCGCTCCACGTTCAACGCCGCGATCTTGTACACGCGGCCGCGCGGCGCGCTGTACGCGAAGTTGTAGCGCTCGTTCCCGGGCTTGTAGCGTCCTTCTTCGAGCAGATCGTTGCGCTTGATGTCCGAGATCGGAACCAGCTCGCCCAGCGCGAACGCGAACAGCATGACGATCGCCGCGCCACCGAAAATCGGGACGAGCAATCTGTAGAAGCTGATCCCCGATGCCTTGGCCGCGGTGAGCTCGGAATGTCGCGTGAGCGATCCGATCGTGAACACCGTCGCGAAGAGCACCGCGGCCGGGAGCACCATGTAGATCGACTCGGGGAAC
>JAQBQC010000072.1 GCA_028287205.1 Gemmatimonadota bacterium | reverse complement strand
CCCGTGAAGCCCTGGAAGACGATGCGCGTCTTTTCGTCGACGAGAATGCTCACGAGACCTTCTCCCTGACGTTGGTGCGAGCCACTGGTGTGTTGGTGAGCGCGGCGACGGCCTTCTCCGCCGCATCTGCCAGCGTGTCCGCGGTGATGATCGAGAGCCCACTGTCGCGGAGAATCGCGCGACCCTGCTCGACGTTCGTGCCCGCGAGCCGCGCGACGATCGGCACGGGAACGTTCACGTCCTTCGCCGCCTGAATGATTCCCTCGGCAACCCAGTCGCAGCGATTGATGCCGGCGAAGATGTTGACGAGCACGCAGCGCACGCGGGGGTCGGACAACACGAGACGAAATGCGGCGGCAACGCGCTCCGGAGAGGCTCCACCGCCGATATCGAGAAAGTTCGCTGGCTCGCCGCCCGCGTGGGTGATCATGTCCATCGTCGCCATGGCCAGCCCTGCGCCATTCACGATACACCCGATCGATCCCTCGAGCGCGATGTAATTGAGCCCGTGCTTCGCGGCCTCCGCATCGCGCGGATCTTCCTCGGCGTAGTCGCGCAGCTCGGCGACGGCGGCGCGGCGAAAGAGCGCATTGTCGTCGAACTGCATCTTGGCATCGAGCGCGAGCACCTGTCCGCTCTCGGTGATCGCGAGCGGATTGATCTCGACCATCGTCGCATCGAGATCGCGGAACGCGCGATACGCGCCGAGGATCGCCTTCACCGCCTGATTCATCTCGGAGGAGCTGAGCCCGAGTCCGAACGAAAGCTCGCGCGCCTGGAACGGCTGCATGCCCACGGCGGGCTCGATGACCTCGCGCAGGATCGTTTCGGGCGACCGCAGCGCGATCTCCTCGATCTCCATTCCGCCCTCGGGAGCCGCGACGACGCACACGCGCTCCGATCTGCGATCGAGCACGAGCCCGATGTACAGCTCGCGCCTGATCGGAACCGCGGCCTCGACGTAGAGTCGATGCACGATCTTGCCGGCGGGCCCCGTCTGATGCGTGACGAGCTTCTTGCCGAGCAGCTCGGTCGCGGCTGCGCGCACTTCCTCGGGGGTCGTGCAGAGCTTGATGCCCCCCGCCTTGCCTCGCGCGCCCGAATGGATCTGCGCCTTCACGACCCACCGTCCGCCGCCGATCTCCTCGGCTCTGTATACCGCCTGATCAGGAGTGTACACGACGCCTCCCTTCGGCACCGCAACACCGAAGCCCGCCAGCAACTCTTTCGCCTGATACTCGTGAATGTCCATTGACTGCTCGGTGTGGGTGTCAGCCCAGTGTCGTGAAAAAATGGAATCGTCGTGCGATCCCCGCGCAACCATCTACCAGCGTGCTCATGCTCCGACCTTCGACGTGATCTCGCTCGCCATCACGACGATGTTCTGCGCCATCTTCGCCGACGCGGCATCGATCAGCCGCCCATCGAGCGACGCCGCGCCGCGCCCCTGCGACTCGGCTTCGGTGAGTGCCTCGAGAATTCGCTTCGCCTTGAGCACTTCTTCCGGCGAGGGCGTGAAAATCTCGTTCGCGAGATCGATCTGCGTGGGATGAATCGCCCACTTTCCCTCGCAGCCGAGGGCTGCGGCCCGGCGCGCCGCGAGCTTGAATCCATCCGGATCCTTGAAATCGCCGAACGGACCGTCGATCGCCCGCAGTCCGTAGGCGCGACAGGCGACGACCATGCGCGAGATGCCGAAGTGCCACTGGTCGCCGGGATAATCCGGATTCAGCCCGCCGATGTTCGTGGTGCGCGCACGCACGCTCGCCGCGTAGTCCGCGACGCCGAAATGCATCGCCTCGAGCCGCTTGCTCGATTGCGCGATCGCCTCGACGTTGGCCATGCCCAGCGCCGTCTCGATGAGCACCTCGATGCCGATCTTCCGCGGAAGCTTTTTCGCATCCTCGATCTGCGTCAGCAGGGCGTCGACCATGTACACATCGCCCGGCACGCCGACCTTCGGGATGAGGATCGTGTCCACGAACTGTCCTGCCTGCTCGACCACGTCGACCACATCGCGATACATGTAGTGCGTATCGATGCCGTTGATGCGCACGCTGATCGTCTTGCCGCGCGCGCGCCACTCGATGGTCCGGAGCGCCTCGATCGTGTTGAGGCGAGCCTGCTCCTTGTCGTTCGGCGCGACCGCATCCTCGAGATCGAGAAAGACGTAGTCCGCCGGACCTTCGGCCGCCTTGGAGAACATCTCCGCACGCGAGCCGGGAACCGCCAGCTCGCTCCGCTGCAGGCGGACGCGAGCCGGCTCGTACCGCGTGAAGCTCATCGAGCGGCTACGGCCGGCTCGCCGCGCTTCTCGGCACTCTTCGCGGCCGGTGCGGGCTGCGCGGTGCTCCCACCACGCCAGTACTCGGATGCTGCGCCCACACCGCTGCCGGGCACGATCTGCGTCATGCCCACATCGCGCATCGACATCTCGGCGCCGGCGATCGCGCCGAGCAGCATCAGCTCGTTGAGATCACCGAGGTGGCCGATGCGGAAGAGCTTACCGGCCATCTGCCCGAGGCCCGCGCCGAGCGCGAGGTTGTACTTCTTGAACGCCGTGGCGATCACCTGCGCGCCGTCGACGCCTGCCGGAGTCATGATCGCGGACACCGTGTCCGAGTTCCACTTCGGCTCTTTCGCGCAGAGCGAGAGCCCCCACGCCTTGATCGCGGCGCGCACGCCCTCGGCCAGGCGATGGTGGCGCGCGTACACATTGTCGAGCCCTTCTTCGAGCAGCATGTCGAGCGACTCGCGCAATCCATACAGGAGCGTCAGCGCCGGCGTGTACGGGAAGTAGCCCGTGGCGTTCGCCTTGATCTGATCGCCGAAGTCGAAGAAGACGCGTGGCAGCTTTGCACTCTCGCGTCGCGCGAGCGCCTTCTGGCTGACGCCGATGAGGCCGAGTCCGGCGGGGAGCATGAAGCCCTTCTGCGATCCGGTGATCGCGAGGTCGACGCCCCACTCATCCATGCGGAACTCGAGGCTTCCAACCGAGCTCACACCGTCGACATACAGCAGCGCGGGGTGATTCGCGTTGTCGATCGCCTTGCGCACTGCGGCGATGTTGCTGGTGACACCGGTGGCCGTCTCGTTGTGCACGACGAGCACACCCTTGTACTCGTGCTTCGTGTCGGCGCGGAGCTTCTCCTCGATCTTCTCGGGCGATGCGCCTTCTCCCCACGGGAGATCGATGATATCTACCTGCAGGCCGAGCCGCTGCGCGCAATCGATGAAGAGATGGCTGAACTGGCCGTAGCGCGTCGCGAGCACCTTGTCGCCCGGACTACACGTGTTGACGAGCGCGGCCTCCCACATGCCGGTGCCCGTGGCAGCGAAGACGAACGGCTGTCCTTCGGTTGTGCGGAAGACCTTCTTCAGGTCGGGGAAAATACTGAGAGGAAGCTTCGGGAAGACCGGTGAGCGGTGGTCTTCCATTGCCCGATGCATCGCATTGAGAACACGGTCGGGAACGTTGGTGGGACCTGGGACAAACAGAAAATTTCGACCGGGCATGCGCGACGCTCCAAGAAAAAGTTCGGTCAGTTGAAATTTCGGAACAGAATTTCACACTCGCGCGACACGTCTTCACTCGCAATCTTACGATCGATGAAAACACCGAGCCAACCCCAGTGGGCCGTGATGCCCGCGGGACGTCCGATCGATGCGCGAATGGCACTGGTGCAGCTATACTGGGCCGCCGTACGAGCGGTTGCGCCGGGACCAGCACTTACCGTTGCGCTCGAGCGGATCTCGAAGGAGATCGGCCACCGGCGCGTCTGGATCATTGCGATCGGCAAGGCGGCGAATCCGATGGCCATCGCCGCCGTCGACTTTCTCGCGAGGCACAAGCTGGAGCCGACGGGCGGCGTGATCGTGGCGCCGCGCGTGCTGCCCACGCCCCACCCGCGTCTGGACTTCGTGGCGGGAGACCATCCTCTGCCGGGTGCACGCTCCGTCGCCGCCGCCGATGCGGTGGGGAAGATCGCAAGGCAGGTGAAGCCCGAGGATGAGGTGTGGGTGTTGCTCTCGGGCGGTGCCACCAGCCTCATGGCCGCACCGGATGGCACGCTCAAGCCCGAAGAGATGATGCAGCTCTTCGAGCTCTTGCTGGGATCCGGTTTGGATATTGCGACCATGAATCTCATCCGCAAACGGTTTACTCGATGGAGCGCGGGCCGGCTTTCATCGGCACTGAACAACGCTCGTACGCGAAACTTCATTGTGTCCGATGTCATCGGCGACGATCTCGCCGCGATCGGATCGGGGCCCTGCTCGCCGGATCCCAGTACGGCGACGGAGATCCGCATGCTGCTTCAATCCGCCAAACTGTGGGACCGCATTCCCGGCTCGTTGCGAAAGCACGTCGCATCGGTGGAGCACGACCCATCCCGCGAGACGCCGAAACCCGGGGACAACATCTTTGCGAACGTGGAGCGCAAGATCATCGCCAGCAATCGCGTTGCACTCGAAGCGGCGGCCGCTCGCGCCAAGGAGCTTGGCTACGAGCCTCGAATTCTGGGCACTGCACTCGCTGGAGAAGCCGCGCATGTGGGGAAGAAGCTCGCGACGACCTTGATAAGCTATTGTGGCTCTGGTTCCTCGCCACTAACCAATCGTCCAGTGCAAAGCTGCCTCCTTTGGGGGGGAGAGACGACGGTGACGATGGGAGAGGCCACAGGAGCGGGTGGACGCTGCCAGGAGCTCGCGCTCGCGGCCGCCCGCGAGCTCGCGATGGCGAAGAGCGCGCGAGGCGCGACCCTGCTCGCATGTGGCACCGATGGGCGCGACGGGCCCACCGATGCGGCCGGCGGCATCGTCGACAAGGAGACGTGGGGCGCGATCGAAAAGTCGGGTCGCAACCCCGAAGCGGACCTCGCGGCGCACGATTCGCATCCATCACTCGACGCGGCGGGCGCGCTGCTCCGCACCGATCTTACCGCCACCAACGTGATGGACATCGTAATCGGCATCTGCGCGCCGCCCGTGAACAGCGCGTGGCCGCCGCGCACTCCCGCCGGATCGCTCGCGCGGTTCTCCGGCCCCTTTCGCAAGATCATAGAGTAACTCACAAATACAGTGGCCGACTCTCCATTCATGATCGGGCTCGTACAGCAGGCGGTGCCGCCCGATGCGGCGGCCGCGATCGACAACGCCGAGCGCGGAATTCGCGAGGCGGCGAGGCGCGGCGCGCAGATCATCTGCCTGCAGGAGCTCTTCGATGCTCCCTACTTCTGCAAGGTGACGGACGCCGAGCGCTTCGATCTCGCGGAGCCGATTCCCGGACCGATCACCGAGCGCATGCAGGGAGTCGCGCGCGAGCTCGGCGTCGTTATCATCGTGCCGATCTTCGAGAAGCGCGGGCCGGGCGTCTACCACAACTCCGCCGGTGTCATCGACACGGATGGCGCGCTGCTCGGCGTCTATCGCAAGATGCACATCCCCGACGATCCGCTCTATCACGAGAAGTACTACTTCACTCCGGGCGAGATCTATCAGCACGATGAGTCGCGTCCGCCGAGCGGCTTTCGCGTGTTCAAGACGAAGGTCGCGACGATCGGTATCCTGATCTGTTGGGATCAATGGTATCCCGAGGCGGCGCGCATTACGGCGTTGATGGGCGCGGAGGTGCTGTTCTTTCCGACGGCGATCGGATGGCATCCGAAGGAGAAGGAGGAGTGGGGCGCGGCGCAGGCCGACGCGTGGCGCACGGCGCAGCGCGCGCATGCGATCGCGAACGGGGTGTACGTTGCCGCGGTGAATCGCGTCGGCTTCGAGCCCGAGCCCGGCACCGACGGCCTCGAGTTCTTCGGCCACTCGTTCGTGTGCGACCCGTTCGGACGCATCATCGCGGAGGCGGGGACCGAGCCAACGATCCTCACGGCCGTGTGCGATCCCGGCGCGATCGAGTACACGCGCCGCAACTGGCCCTTCCTGCGCGACCGCCGCATCGACGCGTACGGTCCGATCCTGAGCCGCTACATCGGGTGAGCGAGCCGGCGCATTCGGTGTACGCGCGTCGTGACGATGGCGTGCACTTTCCAGGGCAGCGGATGCCGGCGGAGTGGGAGACGCACGCCGCCACGTGGATCGGATGGCCGCACCACCGGCCCGACTGGCCGGGAAAGTTCGAGCCGATTCCGTGGGTCTACGCCGAGATCGTGCGCGTGCTGCACCAGCACGAGCAGGTCGAGGTGCTCTGCGACGACGAATCGGTGAAAGACGAGGCGCGCGCCGCGCTCGTCGCGCACGATGTGAATCTCGAGCGCGTCAGGCTGCACGTCGTGGGCACCGATCGCGTGTGGCTGCGCGACTCCGCGCCCACCGCGGTGATGGCGCCCAATGGCACGGTGCATTGGGTGAGCTGGCGATTCAACGCGTGGGCGAAGTACGAGAATTTCTCACGCGATGAGCTGATCGGGATCTCCATAGCAGAGCTCTCGGGAATGGACCGGGAGGAGGCGCAGCGTCCCGACGGAGCCGGCCGGCTGGTGCTCGAGGGCGGCGGCATCGAGACGAACGGCGCGGGTGCGCTGCTCGTGACCGAGGAATGGCTTCTCTCGGACGTGCAAACGCGAAATCCGGGGCTGGGTCGCGCCGACTACGAGCGCGCCTTCGATCACTACCTCGGGGCCACGCGCACGATCTGGCTCGGCGAGGGATGCGTCGGCGACGACACGCACGGTCACGTGGACGACATCGCGCGCTTCACGGACGAGCGTACGATCGTGCTCGCGGTCGAGGATGATCCGACCGACGACAATCACAAGCGCTCGATGGACAACGTACGCCGGCTCGAGCTCGCGGCGAGCACGTGGCCGGGCGGGCTGCGCATCGTGCGGCTTCCCTTCCCGCGCCCCGTGATGATGCAGGGCGAGCGGCTGCCCGCGAGCTACGCAAACTTCTACATCGCGAACGGCGTCGTGCTCGTGCCCACGTTCAACGACCGAAGCGACCGGACGGCGCTCAACACGATCGCCGAGCTATTTCCCACGCACGAAGTCGTGGGCATTCATGCGGTGGACCTCGTGTGGGGATTGGGCACACTGCACTGCCTCACCCAGCAACAGCCGGCATCGCGCTAGTGTCGCGAGTTGGGAATTCGTAGAAATTCCTGGCGACATAACGGACTCAAACCGACACAAACGGACGCTTCTCATTCGCAGTTATCCGTTGGTGTCCGTTTTTCCTATCCGTTTTTGTCCGTATCCAAATTGTTGATGCCTGCATCGCGCATTCGCGAGCCAAGTTCGCAACCGTCGCGCGGGCGGGCACTAACAGTGTGAGATACGGACACGAACGGATTGAACGGACACAAACGGACAGAGCTGCGAGGAAACGAGGAACCTCCAACTCACGACGCTGGTCAGCTCGCGGGCCACTGCAGGCAGAGCTG
>JAQBQC010000050.1 GCA_028287205.1 Gemmatimonadota bacterium | reverse complement strand
GGTCGCTGCGCCTCGATGCCGATCTGGTGATGCTCTCCGGATGCAGCACGGCACTCGGATTGATCGTCGGCGGAGAGGGAATACTCGGACTCACCGGGCCGCTGCTGCAGGCGGGTGCACACTCGGTAGTTGCGACGCTCTGGCCGGTGAACGACGTCGCGAGCGCGGAGTTCGTGAAGCGCTTCTATGGATTTCTCGCGAGCGGCGTCGCCGCTACGGATGCGCTGCGCCTCGCCCAGCTCGACGCGGTTCAGCGCGGCGTGCCGCCGCGCGACTGGGCGGCCTTCGTGCTCACCGGTGATGGCTTCGTGCGAATCGGCGCAGCTACTTCACGCTGAAACGCACGATCGGCGAGCTCACCTCGGTGCGATCGGCAAGCGTTGCGCGAACCCACACATCGTACGATTCGCTCGCGGCGACACGCGCGGAGTCCGGAATTGCGAACGCAGTGTCGGCCGTATTCCACGTGCTAATCAGCTCACCATCCTTCGAGAGCAGCTCCACGCGATAGCTCGTCGCACCGTCGACTCGATGCCAGGCGAGCCGCACGGGCCGCGCGATGCTCGCGCCCGCGAAGGGCTCGATCAGCGAGACCGATGCCGACTTGCCGCGAAGCACATCGGCGGCGGGCGTGACACGGCCGCGGAATGTGAGCGTGCCGATGCCGATCATGAGCAATGCGGCTGCCGCAAGCGCAAGCCAGCGCGTCGCGGGCGCGCGACGCTCGGCCGCCCGCGATCCCTCGGACGCACTGCGAAGAAGATCGAGCTCGGGGCCGCACGTCGGGCATCGCAGCACGTGCTCGAGCAGTGCGAGCCGCTCCGCTTCGGGCCCGTCGCCGTTCAGGAGCAGCTCGAGCTGCTCCGGCTCGGGATGCGCGCCAGGCAGTGTGGCACTCGCCGATCGTTGATATTCGCGTCGCAGCTCTTCGTCGTTCATTGCACGTTCTCCCTGGTGGATCCGATGCCTTGTGCGAGCAGCACCGCGCGCAGGTCGGCCAGGCCGCGGTAGAGCAGATTGCGTGTCTTGGCGTCGGACCAGTGCAGCAGCTCGGCGATCTCCTCGCGACGATAGCCGTCGAGGTACATCCGAACCGCGGCGCGACGCGGCGGTGCGAGACCGTCCACGGCACGAGCGACTCGTTGCGCGAGCTCACTCTGATCGAGTAGCTCCGCGGGTCCCGCGGCGAGTGTCGGCAGCGGACGCGCGCCGTCCTGATCTTCGATCGAAACGTTGCGGTCCACGCGCCGGCGGCGGATGATGTCGAGCGCGGCGGAGATGGCGGCGCGACGGACGTAGCCGGCGGAGAGATCGCGCAGCCCATCCTTACGTGCGCGCCAGAAGCGGACGCGCAGCTCCTGGAGCAGCTCGTCGACGTCCTCCTGGTGCAGCCCGCGATCGTGCGCGATGCGCCCCGCGAAACGCGCGAAGCGCATGACGAGCGACTCCAGCTCGTCAGAAATCGAATCGCGTGGGGAGGACATACACCATAGTAGCGAGCGCTGCGGGAAGCGGCCACCAGTTGCGGGCGTAATCGCGGGCTTCCGAACGCGCGCTCGCGTGCCATCCGCGGTGGGCGCAGAAGCGCACACGGAGAAGGATGCCTCGGCTGTGGCGTACAGGGTGTGAGTCATAGCTCGCGTGAAGTGGCCCGTTTAGCAAAGAAACGCGCTCTTCATGCCGGATGTCTCACTCGGAGACCTCCCCAAGCCCCTAACCCAGGCGAGCTCATTGTAAAAACGCCCTGGAATGGCGCCCGGCAAGCACTGACACCACGTTTTGTAATGCTCTATTAAGGTACCGGCACCATCGTAGGGGGCGGTCACGTATCCAGGAAAATGAAAAATGAGACTCCTGTTGGCGGAAGACGACGCCCAGCTTGGCAGGACCCTTACCAAGGGACTCCGTCAGGAAGCGTACGCGGTCGACATTGTGGCCGATGGCGAAAACGCCATGCACCACGCGCTCATCAACGAGTACGACGTCATCATCCTCGATGTGATGATGCCGCGACGCGATGGATTCTCGGTGTGCCGAGAACTGCGCCGGAACGGAAGCCGAACACCCGTGCTGATGCTCACGGCACGCGACACCATCGCCGACAAGATCACGGGCCTCGATGCCGGCGGCGATGACTATCTGACGAAGCCGTTCGAGTTTGCCGAGCTGCTGGCCCGGCTGCGCGCACTGCTGCGCCGGCGCACGACGGATTTGCTTGCGGCCGAGGTTCGGATCGGCAGCCTGCGCGTGAACATGGCGAGCCACTCCGTGGATCGCGCCGGTCGCACGATCGTGTTGACGACGAAGGAGTTCTCGCTGCTCGCGTTCCTCGCTCGTCACGAGGGCCACGTGGTGAGCCGCGCCGAGATCTGCGCGCACGTGTGGGACGACAATCACGATCCGTACTCGAACGCGATCGAGGTCTACATCAATCGTTTGCGGCGAAAGATCGATTCGGTGAGTGATGCTCCGCTCATCCATACGCGCCGCGGCGCCGGCTACATGCTCGCCGAGCTGAAGCGAAATCCGCCGGCGTGATTCAGTCGGTTCGCGTTCGCCTCGCACTGTGGCATACCGCGATCGTAGCCCTGCTGCTGTTGGCGCTGACGGTTGCAGCGTACAAGTTCATCGCGGAAATGACGGGCCGGCGCTTCGACCAGTATCTGGAGGAGACCGGCGCCGCCTTTCGGATCGAGTACGTCGCGCAGCATTATCAGACTCCGAACGACTTCGCCGCGGCGACCGCAGCGCTGACCGAATTCGAGTTCCGTGATCTCGACCTCGGCGTAATGGATTTGA
Source organism: Gemmatimonadota bacterium (assembly GCA_028287205.1). Taxonomy (GTDB): domain Bacteria; phylum Gemmatimonadota; class Gemmatimonadetes; order Gemmatimonadales; family Gemmatimonadaceae; genus FEN-1250. Next base: position 505 of record JAQBQC010000050.1, on the reverse strand, counting down.
CGGGGCAGGTGGTCGCGCTGGCCACGGCTCCGGGAGAATCGCAGACGACTGGCGAGGAGGTGATCCAGCCGTTCGATCCGACGGCGCTCGGTCACATCATCGCACGAACACACCTCACCGCCCCGGAATGCGTCACGCTTCCCGATCACCGAGGGGGCGTGCGCGCCTGCATGCTCCCCGTCGCCATGGACGAGCGGTCGTACGTGATCGTCGTCGCGCGGCCGCTGCTCAATCAGCGCGCGATGCTCGAGTCGGTGCGCAAGGCGCTCATCGTCATCTTCCCCACGGCCCTCCTGCTCACCGCGATCGGTGGATTTCTGCTGGCGCGTCGCAGCCTCAGCCCCGTGATCGCGATGACGGAGCACGCGTCGCGCATGGGAACCAGTACGCTGCACGAACGTCTTCCCGTGCCGAATGCCTACGACGAGTATGGCCAGCTCGCGACGGTGATCAACGGCCTGCTGGCGCGCATCGAGAGCGCGTTCGAGCAGCAGCGCCGCTTCAT
>JAQBQC010000569.1 GCA_028287205.1 Gemmatimonadota bacterium | reverse complement strand
TCGCCTTCGAACATGCACTTCACGTTGATCGGCAGCGCGCCATCTACCGCGAAGAACGACTCGGCCACCTTGATCGGGATCAGCATCGGTCCCTTGTCGTCGGACACACCGCGCGCGTAAAGCCGCCCGTCGCGCACGGTGGGAGAGAAGGGCGGGGAGCTCCATTTCTCCAGCGGGTCCGCCGGCTGCACATCGTAATGGCCGTACACGAGCACCGTGAGCTTACCGGGCGCGCCGAGCCATTCGCCGCAGACCACTGGATTACCCGGCGTGGCGATCGTGCGCACGGTGAACGGCCCAGCGGATGCGAGTGCGCGCGCGACCCAGCTCGCAGCCGCGCGCACATCGAGGGCGTGGGCGGGATCGGTGCTCACGCTCGGGATCGCGGCAAAATCGACGAGCTCCGCCAAAGTGCGATCGTGATGCGCGGCGAGATGAGCGAGCACCTTCTCGATCGACACTATTTCCCGCCGTCGACCGAGAGCACCTGCCCGGTGATCCAACGTGCATAGTCCGACGCGAAGAAGAGCACCGCGTTCGCGATGTCGTCGGGCGTGCCGAGTCGCTTGAGCGCGATGCTTTCGACGAGTGCGCGCTGGCCCTCATCGCCGTACGATTCCCACTGGCGCTCGGTCGCCGCGTTGGAGCGCACGAATCCCGGCGCGACGTTGTTGACCGTGATCCCCCACGGGCCCAGCTCGTGCGCGAGCTGTCGCGTGAGTCCGATCTGCGCCGCCTTGGCGGATGCGTACGCCTGGATGCCGGTGAGGCTGATCCCGAGCCCCGCGCCGCTCGAGATGTTGATGATGCGACCACTGGCCGCAGCCTTCATGGCGGGAGCTACGGCCTGCGAAAAAAAGAAGGCGCCGCTGACGTTGACGTCGAAGATGCTCTGCCATTCCTCGGGCGACACGTCCTCCAGCGGACGCCCCACCTGGCCGAGCACACCGCCCGCGTTGTTCACGAGGATGTCCGCGCGATGCGTCGCGGCTGTCACATCGTCGACGAACTCGATTGCGGCCAGCTTGTCCCGCACGTCCACGGTGCGGGTGGTGCACACGCCGCCGGCTTCGTAGCAAAGGTGTCGTGTCTCCAGGAGCTCGTCTTCGAGAAGGTCGCACGCCCACACGATTGCGCCAAGCCGCGCGAATGCCACGCTGATCGCGCGGCCGAAGCCGTGCGCCGCGCCCGTGACGATCGCGGTCCTGCCGCGAAACTCGATGTTCATTTGCGCACCGTATCGGGAATTGTGGTCGCGAGCGCGTCGAGTGTCTCGAGCGACTGCGCGCGCGCACCGCTTTCAATGTCGTGAATCAGCTCGACGAGGCGCGCCGTGATCGGCGCGCTTACTCCTGCCTGCTCTCCGAGGGTGACGATGATCCCGAGCTGCGCATCCACCTCCGTGCGACGCTTGCGAACCGCGAGATCGCGCCAGATCCCGCTGTGCGTCTTCACTGACTTGCGGTTGTGCGTCACGAGCTGCTCGAGTGAGCGCTCCGCGGCGCCGGCGGGCGCGCTGGGGAGATAGGAGGCAGGATCGAACCCGTCGAACCCTTCCGGGCTCACCCCGCGCGCCTTCGCCACCGCGAGAATCTCCCGCGCCAGCGCGATGTAGAGGTCGCGAGACGTGGGGCTCGCGAGCGCGTCGGCGATCGACTCGTTGGTGAGCGCCGTCGCGAACAGCATCGCGCCGTATGCCTCCTTTCCCCAGAGATAGCCCCAGATGTTCGGCGTGACGATCGCGCGCTCGTCGAAGTCGCGCCATGCGTCGCGGATTGCGCTCGCGCGCGGCGTGATCTGCCCGTCGATCTCGCCCACCACCACCGCACCGCGGCCGCCGTGGAGAATCACGCCCGGCTCGATGTAGTCCGCGCCGAAGTTGACGAACGCGCCGACCGTGCGCTCCGCGCCAACGATGCTCGCGATGGTGAGCTCGTTGAGCCCATTCTGCGCGGAGATCACGCAGCCTGTGGCGGCCAGATGCGGAAGCAGCGCGTGCGACGCACTCTCGGTGTGATGCGCCTTCGTCGCGAGCACGATCGTGTCCCACTCGCCACGCAGCGTCTCGGGTGTAAAGGCAGGCACCCGCGCGGTGAACTCGGCGATCGGGCCCGTGATGCGAAGCCCGTCACGCTCGATCGCGTTTACGTGCTCGCGAACGTTGTCGACCAGCGTGATGTCGTGCCCAGCGCGCGCGAGGTGCGCGCCCATGGTGCCGCCGATTGCTCCCGCTCCCCAGATGAGAAATCGCATTGTCGATCGCCGCGGCTACGCGTCGCCCCAGGCGCCGTCGAGCACGCTCCGGGTCTCTTCGACTGCAATCTTCCAGATGGCGAGCATGTCTTCGTCGGAGCGCTGATAGAGGCCGCCGAAGTTCCCGTCGCCGAGGTATTTGCGAAGCGCCGCGGGGTCGAGCGCGCGCACCTTGTCGAGATCCACCATGGTGCGCTGCGCCGAGGGCACTTTCACTTCGGGCAGCCGCGTCCACGGAAAGTTTTCCATCCACGATCCGTGCGACGCGACTGGGTCGATCGCCTGCACCTTCGCCCACGTCAGCGGCGCGTTCCACCAGTTGTAGAAGATCACGCGGCACTTCGCGTGGTCCGCGGCCCACTCCTGCGCAAACTGCTGCACGGCGCCGTTGCCCCCGTGACCGTTCACGATCAGGATGCGACGAAATCCGCTGTGCGCCATGCTGTCGAGGATGTCGCGCACCACGTGCAGATGCGTCTCGACGCGGAGCGAGATCGAGCCCGGGAACTCGCGAAAGTACGGCGTGACTCCGTACGCCAGCACCGGAAACACGGGCACGCCGAGCGGCTCTGCCGCCTCGGCGGCGACACGCTCGGGGAGAATGCAGTCGACCGTGAGGCGCAGATGGCTGTGCTGCTCGGTGCTGCCGAGCGGCAGCACGGCACGGTCGTCGTGCCGCAGATACTCTTCCACCTGCATCCAGTTCATGTCGCTGATGCGCACGGCGAGCTCTTCTCCGTTTACTGGTTCGCGACAACTTACGCGTTCGCGGCGTCCACGGCACTACATGTCGCCCAGGAGAGATGGCTGGCGCTCCACCGGTGCAGAGCGCATTCTCCTCCTCGATCGAGCCGCTCGCGCGTGCGTCAACCGTCCCCAGCCTCCCCACATGCTTCGATTTCGTCCTGCACTCTGGCTGCGCGCTCGCGTGTGCATCGCGATCCTCGCAGTCGCTCCCGCGCTCGCGTGCACAGCTCGCGAGCACTCATCGTCGCTCGCAGGCGACTGGGATGCCTACGTCGCCCTGGGCTCAACCGCGCGCGGCGGCTTCGAGGGATGGCGGCGGATGGGGTTCGCGCATTTCGACGGACACGACTCGAGCGTCACCGGATCGATCCGCCGGCGCACCGGTGAGCACACACTCGATGTCACGCATGTCGTTGCGCACGCCGACTCGGTCGTGTTCGCTGGTGACAGCCAATCGCTGAACGCCGCGTGGCATGGTGACACGCTTACCGGAGAGGTATACACGGCGGGCAAACCCGCCGGACGACGGATTCGTCTCGTGCGCCGCAGCACGCCGTTTACGGTAGAGCA